>JAISQR010000575.1 GCA_031274035.1 Treponema sp.
TAGTCCCGCCCTGCTTTGCGGCAGTAACGGTAAGGCCGTATATGTCCTGATGTTCCACCCCGTTTACGGCGTAACGGACACCGTTTTCTTTGAAGCGTTCCGCAGGATTTAGGCCGCTACCGGTTTCCGGTAGATACGGTTCCGGCGGCGCGTTCCCGCTTAGGTCCAGCCGTAAAAACACGGTTCCCGGCATGGTCCCTGCCGTTTCCCGGTTAATCCGCAGTTCAAACCCCGCTACCCGGCAATGTTCAAACCGTGTCCCCTCCGCCCCCTGCTCCCGGATAATCGAAAAGGCCGGACTATCCTCCAGCGGGGCAAGGCGCAGGGTATGTTTATACAGGTTCCGGGTCTCACTCACAAAAAACGGACTTTCCGCTTTCCCCAGGGCCAAAGCCCACAAGAGGGGAGCCGTGCCGATAGTCAGCGGCGTAATGATACAGCCGGTTGTCCCGGCGCTTTTCCGTATCGCCCGCCGGTTTCCCTCCCCTTCAATACCCGCTTCCTCCGCCAGCACATAAACCGCTTCCCGGATCGTTTCCTCCGAGTAGGGCAGGGCTATTTCCCGGCCGGCGGTTAAAATGGTTAAGCGGCAATCCCTTCCATGTACTAACATATTCCCCTTCCCGCCGGCATGGATGCCGGTGTATTAAATGCTTTAGTTAGAGTTTTGCAAAAACTCCAAAACTAAAAATCCACTAGGACGTGGATTTTTAGTTCTGTTTCCCAGGGCTCCCCCGTACCGGGGTGTTTCGGCCCCCGGTAATCCTTCTTTATCAGGAGGGCATAATCCGCCACGCCCCCCAGGGTAGGATCTTCCCGCAAAGCCCGGTCAACCGAAGCGGCGTAGGCGTAGCAATTCCGTTCCCCGTTCAATTCCGGGCAAGTAAAAATGATAGTAACTTTGTAAGCGTCCAAAAGGACAATCCGGTCTTTTTCGCTCCGCTCACAGGTGGAAATACCCAGTTCCGGGGTAACGGCGTAATAGCCCCCGTTGGACTTGTGGGTAAGCTCGATAGGCGGTATCAAGAATTCAACTTCCCCCAATAGTTCATTCACCCGCCCGGCAAGGAGCCGCTTCACAGCCCCGATAATCGCTTCCTCGGTGTATAAAGCCTGGTTATCACTCATATAATCCGCCTTCGGTACGGCTCCAGCAGTACCCGCACATTCTCCGGCATGGACAGCTCCAAATGCTCCCCGTCCTGCCCCTTCCCCCGCATCGCCCCGGTCAGCCCGATCCGCCGCCCCCGGTAGCGGGCCATGTTCCAGGCCGCCAGTTCCAGGCAGGCGGAGGCCAAATCAGCGGGGGCTCCGCAAGGCGGCCCGGCCTCCTCGCAGCCATACCCCGCCCGGTACACCGCCTTAATCCCGGCAAGAGATGTACCCCGGCGGTAAGCCGGAGACAGGGACAGGGAATAGACCGTATCTTCAATCGCTCCGCAAGGATCGCACCCCTCCCCCCCTTCCAAATCGGGTACTACCTGGTAAGAATCCGGCTCTATAATTTCCCCCGCCCCGTCCCTACCGCCTAACGCATAGACCGTCAGCACTTCCCGCACCGGATATTCCCGCAGGGGCAGGAGCAGATCGGCGTAAACCTCAATCCGCTCAATATGCCGCTTCAAGACCAGCCACCGCTTGCAGTATTGCTCTATGGTGAAGGTAGCCGTTACCAGGCAGAAAGCCGCCAAGGATGGCGGCTGGAATGAATTTGCTGAGTTTTTGCCATGCAAAAACTCATGGCCTGGATTTTGCGCGGATGTAAAATCCAGGCAGTCCTCCCGGTCATCTATAGTGAGGATCGACTTGAAATCGGGGAGGGAAATAAGGGTATGCAGTTCTCCGTTATTCATACCCGCAAGGGTAGGCCGGAAAGATCAGGGGCGGAATGTATAAATTGTCATGTTTTGGGGAATTTGTAACAGTTAAGAGTATTTCCAGGCCAGATAGAATCCCCCCGAAATGCCCCATGTTCATACTTCTGATATAATGAAAGTCGGAAGCCCACCACAAAGGATAAAAAGCGAGCCAAGGCCCGCCGGGACTTATTTAACGAATTGACGGCTAAATCAAACCAGCTACCAGGAAGTCCATCACCCATGACAGAAGGTTGTTTATACTGGAAGTATCGGTTCCCTGATGATCGAAATGGCCGCCCATATCGCCGAGGCTTGCAACGAACAATACTTTGCCTGCCGTTTTATCACCGTGGACGCCGATATTGAGCATAATGAAAGCGTTATGGAATTTTACCTGAAGAATGGATTTGTCCTGAATGATGAAATGAATAACAAGAAGCGGAAAGTAGTTAGTATGCGGGAGTATTAATGTAAGGGCCATTTTTCATAATAAGGGATCAGCATAACAATTTTTACCCCCTAACCCTTCGTGTTGTTATTTTCCGGTATTACCGCCTGCCCCGTTTCAGCGGATTTTCGTACCGCTTCCAGAACAGCGAGTATGCGGTGTACTTCAGCAATATTTATCCTAACCGTTTCTTTGCCCTCCAGAGCGTCGTCTAAGTTATTGTAAAAGTCCACCCAATCAGATATGCTCATCTTTAAACATCCTATTCTTGTCCCGGTACTACCGCCTGTCCTGTTTCAGCGGATTTCCGTACCGCTTCCATAACAGCCAGTACCCGGCGCACTTCAGTAATCTTGATCTTCGATTCTTCTTTACCGTTCAGCACGGCGGATACATTTTCGTAAAAGTCTACCCAGTCGGATTTAACTTCGGGCAGCGGTTCGGTAACGATACCGCCGGGAGGAATCGGCGCAAACTGCCGGGTTGGGCCCGCAACCGTCTCGGTAATCTGCGGCGGTAGCTTTTCCAGCATCTGCCCCGTGCGATAGATATTTCCGTCACACCCAAAACTTTTGACGATCAGCGTCCCTTTGTCTCCGGCCGCAAGCCACCGTGGCTGGTATTCAAGAATATAGGTGGAAAGCTCAATATGCACCGTAATGCCGTTACTCATCTTCATGATGATTTTGAAATAATCGTCAACTTCCTCATGCAGTACATTTTTAACGTCAGCATAAAGCGATGTGATTTTTACACCGGGCAGTATAAAAAGAATCTGGTCGATCAAATGAACGCCCCAGTCGTAAATCATACCACCGCCGTATTTTTTATAGATATGCCACTCGTGCATATAACCGTTACCGGAATGGAGCTTTGATTCTATCGTAAAGATATTACCCAAAAACCCTTCGTCATAGGCTTTTTTGACAATAAGCATATCCTTGTCCCAGCGGCGGTTTTGATGAGCGGTAAGGAAAACTCCTGCCTTCTTGCAGGCCGCCTCCATTTCGTCCAGTTCCGCGACATTCATGGCCGCCGGTTTTTCGGTAATCACGTTTTTGCCAGCGGCGGCGGCTTTTAGGCACATCTCTTTATGCAGATAATTTGGTACGGTTAGCACCACCGTATTAACATTAGGATCGGCAAGAAGCGCCTCCGCCGATTTGTAGAGCTTGTAACCCTCTGCTTCCGCTTCCTTCCGCCGCTCCTCAACAATGTCGCATACAGCGGCAATTTCCACACCGGCACGGGGCGCGTTTTTAGCGTGCCACTTACCCATGCCGCCGTAACCGATAACACCCAGTTTAATAACCATTTTAAGCTCCTTTCAATATGTAGCCGCTGAAGGCCCTGGCTGTACTACTCAGGTTTATCCCCATTCAGAGATAAACCTGAGTAGTAGTCTTCTTTAGTTTTCTTAAATCGCATCCAGCGAGAGCGTTGCTTCTCCGCCCATGTAAAATGGGAGATAGTAGGTACGCAAAGCGTATTTGAAAAACACTTCATGTTTTTTACCTTCGTCAAGGCCGCCGGGTAAATCGACAATTATCGTAGCCAGATGTCCATAGTTCCAGTAAAATGCGGTAACCGTAGCCATTTGGGCAAAGGTAAATACCTCGCCGTCTATTTCAAAACTGATCTTGTCCGTGCCGTAGGACACACCGTCAATCTTGATATCAACATTCTCGACCAGGCATAGGGGTATACCCCGGTAATAGGAACTGCGGGCGTATAACTCAACGCCGGTTATCTCACCTTGTTTATTTTTCCGGTTTTTATAGCCCTTGCTGGAAAGGCAGGCAACGTCTTCCTGGGGAGGGCGGACCACGGGATCGGGGAATGAAGGATAGGAAGCGCCCAAATATTTATCAAGAAGTTTCTGAAAGCGAACCTGGGGTTCAAAGGCATCCGCCCCCGGGGGCAGCATCCCTTCAAATTCCGCGGAAATATAACCGTCATATCCTCCCTGGGCCAGGACAGGCAGCACTTCCTTGTAGTTGATGCTCGGTTCCTCGTTGTCCTCGGTCATCTCCCAAAATTTTCCATGCACATGAATTACATACGGCAAATGTTCGATAAGCTCTTTGGGATCGTGATTTTCGCATCTTCTCAAATGGAAAATCCCCATACGTTTCCCCTTCTCATGTTCCGGTATTTTTTCGATCATTCTGTCGCAGCGTTTGCGGAATTCCTCATTGGATTCGCTCTCGTATGCTTTTTGCAAATCTTTTATTGTTTGGACATCGAGACCGCTCTGCTTTGCCCCAAAGACAGGCATTGAATTATCTCCGATTGTTTGCTGGAACATACTCATGTCGGGAATAATCCCCAGATAGGGGCTGTTCATCTGCCGGATTATGTTAATTGTTTCCTTTATTTCAGGCAATATCCACGAAGATGAACCGTTGTGAATTTCCACTCCAAGTTTTACGCCGTAATCTTCGCAGACGGGCTTTGCCAGGCGGAATAATTCCGGGTCGAAGGTGCCGCCAATACGGATGATCGGACAATCGATAGCGGCGGCAAATTTGACATGGTTTTCTATTATCCGGCTTCCTTCCCTCAGGGTAAGGGTGCGGCCCAGGTACATAAATTTGTCCACAAAAAAATCATGGGCTACCGTTTTGGTTCCATAACGCCACATCATCTTTTGCCAGGCAGCCAAATCTTCCTGGTTTACTTCTGGACATTCCCGGAAGTAAAGCTGTCCCAGTAGTTCAACTCCGGTAATTCCCAGGTTGACAATTTTACTGATACATTCCTCCCAAGTTAAACGGCCTTCGGAAACCATATCCTTGAAGCTGTAAATAGTTACGCTTCTCTTAATAAAGTTGCTCATAAAAACCTCCGTTGCTAATACTCAAAAGTATCCTTAAACGTGTCATAGGGCTTTGGAATTGGTGGAAAAAGCTCAAGCCGTGAAGTCATGCCGTCATAAGTGAAATTGAATGTGGACGGTCTATCGGCAGGGGGACAATAAAAAATTTCTTTGTCCGTGGCATATTGAACCATGTTAAAGGGCTTTTCACCGCTGTTCTGAGTTTCTTTTTGAAATTTTGCCATTTCCTGGGCATAAGTAATCCAGCCCTTGTTAAATTTCGCCCTGGCAAAGTCGTAGGCATGAAAATGCCATATACGCCATTCTCCATCTTCTACAATGTAGTCAATGCCATATTTGGCGATACCCCATTGTTCAAAGATGTCGCGCCCGTCTTCAGAAGGCTGGTCCTGCAAATAAACTTTTGGGGTGATTCCCTTTTCCGTTAAACAACATTCAACGCCCAGAAGAATAAACACGCCCTTCGCCGTTTTGCAGTCACCCGCAACTTCGATGATCGGAGTAGTTATCGAGTGAAGAAGAATTTTCCCAGGCGGATTGGGCCGCTTTTTCCACCACTGAGCTACATGTTCGTATCCTTCATAAACGCCGGAAGCCCCGTGTTCCGAGTGAATACCGGGCGATTTTTTTGCTAGGCACTCTTCCACCACAAGATCATCACGGAAGCATTGATGATAATGAAAATACTTCATCGTAAGGTTCATCACCTCGTTTCTTGCGGTGTTTTTCGCATTCTCTCGTTCCGTCTTTTCAAGCCGGTTCAAAAGTTCCCGGTAATCTTTCTCCGAAATTTCCATTTTTATCCCCCTGGAAAAAACTAATTAAAGATAAACTATCTTTGTTTTGCCAAATTTTTTACCGTAGCGGTTGTAGCTTCGGTAAGTTCTTTTACATGAGCCTTTTTTTGATAATTGTCAAACGCGATGGCCAAGGCAAGCACCGTGCCCTTCATGACGTATTGTGAATAGGTGTTTAACCCCATGATCTGCATGCCATTGGACAGTACGCCGAGTATCATCACAGAGATAAACATATTGGGAATATTCCCTGAACCGCCGCTGAACGATATACCGCCGAGTACACAGGCGCTGATTGCCGTAAAAAGGGCGTCAGATGCTATATTAGGCATTGCGTTACCGAGACGCGCTGTCAGCACCATTGACGCTACCGAGAGGAAGACACCGGATATGGCAAAAGCGAGTATCCGTACAAAAACAACGTTAATTCCCGCCAGGCGCGTTGTTTCTTCATTGCCGCCAAGCGAATAGATGTGCCTCCCCAAATAGGTTTTTGTAAGCAAAATATAGGCGACTATAAATACAGCAGCCATTATAACAACACACATGGGGAGCCAGCCAAAAAGATAGCCCTGCCCAATAAATTTAAACCCCTCAGGAAAACCGTAAAATGTTAAGCCGTCACAAAAAACGTAAGCCGTCCCCTGGAATATCGACATTGTAGCGAGAGTAGCCACCATCGGATGGACATGTAAAGCCGTGGTAATAAGCCCATTGATGATCCCGAGCCCCAAACCGACAAAGAGACCGATGATTATAATGATACCGAACGGTAATGGAGAAAATTGAAGCAGTTTCCCCACCACCACGGCGACAAGCCCGATTTGATACGACACCGACAGATCAACCCCTCCTGAAATCATCACTATGGCAATGCCCATAGTAGCGATAACCAAATACGAATTTTGTAAAAAAATATTTGTGAGGTTTCTTACTGATAAAAAGTTATCAGTAATAATTGAAAAGAACGCAATGGAGATAAGCAGCAGTAAAGGCAGGTAAATCCTGTTCAGTATGGATATGCATTTACCAAAAATATTCCGCTTGTTCTTTTTCTCTAAACTCATGGCAATACTCCTTTTTACCTGATAAAATTGGCTGTTGATGCAGTCATAGCATCTGAAATCATGGTCATGATTTTTATTTGCGTGGCCTCATTTCGTTCAAGTTCGCCCAATATCTTTCCTTCGGCCAGCACATACAGGCGATCAGACATACCGAGCAATTCTGCCATATCAGAGCTTATGAGCAGAATGCTTTTCCCCGAATTTGCCATATCGGTCATGAGCTGGTATATTTCCTGTTTTGCGCCTACATCAATGCCCCTGGTCGGCTCATCAAAAATCACAATATCACTTTGTGTTGCCATCGTTTTGGCGAGTACCACTTTTTGTTGATTTCCGCCGGAAAGGTTTGCCACCATTGAGTCCGCAGAAGGCGCGGCGATATTGAGCGCTTGTAAATATTTATTGGCGGTATCTTTCAATTTCCTGAAATGAAGAAAAGATAAAAACGAGAATTTTTTAAGAAGACTCAGGGTCGTGTTCCATTCGATGCTGAAATTCAACAGTACGCCCTGATGTTTTCTGTCTTCCGGAATAAGGCCGATTTTTTGGCTGATACCTTTTGCGGGGGATGTTATCGTAACTTTTTTCCCGTAAATGAACAATTCGCCGCTTTCCATCGGATCCGCACCGTAGATCATTCGGGCAAGCTCTGTGCGGCCGGCTCCAAGGAGGCCTGCCAATCCCACAATCTCGCCTTTTTTGATGAAAAGACCGGCGTTTTTACAGCCATTGCCTGTTATATTCCGCGCCTCAAGCGCTTTTTCGTCAGATTTGAATGTGTGTTGGGGAAATGTCTCCCTGAGTTCCCGCCCTACCATCAGCGCAATAATTTCCGCGCGGCTGGTTTCAGAAACTTTCAGGGTTTTAATAACTGAACCGTCACGAAGCACCGTTATTCTGTCCGACACGCGGAAAACCTCATCCATCCGGTGCGAAATATAAATTATCGTTACCCCGCCTTCTTTAAGTTTCATTATGAGAGAGAACAGCATCTCAATTTCCCCGGATGTGAGGGAAGCGGTTGGCTCATCGAGGACCATAAGCTTGACACTTTTTGACATAGCCTTGGCGATCTCGACAACCTGCTGCTCTGCCGTGGATAAATCCGAGACTTTCGCACGAGGGTCAATATTGACCCCCATGCGCCCTAAAACATCCTGAGCCTTTGCCTCGTACGTCTTGAAATCAGGAAATATTGTTTTGGTATTTTTCATACCCAGCGAAATATTTTCCGCTACACTGAGAGACTCTACCAGACAATGCTCCTGATAAACGATCGCGATACCAAGCTGCGCCGACAACCTTGGTGTTATGTGGGTATATTCCATTCCTTCCCAGACGATCTTTCCTTCATCGGGGATAACGGAGCCACTCAGCGATTTGATGAGTGTTGATTTACCTGCCCCGTTCTCACCAACGAGGGTATGAATTTCCCCGCGAAGGATGTCAAGGCCGATATTGTTGTTCGCCACGACCCCGGGATAACGTTTAGTCAGCCCCCGCAGGGAAAGCAATGTATCACCCATGGGACTTACGGTAAAGAATAACCAAAATCGGCGAGGTTATCTGGTGTGGCAATATCGATGGTAACATAATACTCAGTCTTGCTGTTTGTATCGTTTATACAATCAATCATCACCTGGGCAAATTCAGCAGAGGACTTTACACGATCGCCGCCATTCACTACCGCCATGCGCAGAACATCTTTATTGGTTTTTGACGCGCGAATCGCCTTGGCGACTTCCTCGGAGATATCCCCGGTAAAAATACCAAAGTCCGCATAGTTTGTAATTGGCGAACCTGTGGCCATTACGGCCTGCCTGCAGCCAAGCGCCATCTCGCCTGATCCGACAATCATAATGTTGATATCGCCCTTGTATTGTACCAAAACGTTTTCGGCTGCCTGCATGGAGGCTGCCTGTGAAGTCTCCCATCGAACCGTGTCCACTATGGTAAACTGCGGATTTTTCGTTGCTTCGGCGACCATTGCTTCGTAACGTTCCGTTTCGGAACCTGTCGAATTTCCACCCACAATAAGTACCTTAATGCCGTTCTTTCCGGGCCATCGTTCTTTTGCCCAGGTCGAAGCCGTTCCAACGATAAGTTCCCCCAGATATGCCTCGTTTGAGCCCAGGAAGGCCGTAACATTTCCCGGACCAGGATTTTTTATAAACGCCAGAACCGGCGTGCCCGCCGCCACGGCCCGTTTGGTTGCGTCGGCAACACCCGAAGGATCTACCGGTATGATGAAGATACCGGCATAGCCCTTTACGACGCTGTTTTCAATCTGCTCTATCTGTGTGGCAAGATTGTTGTTTGCGTTGATTAGATCCATCTCGTAACCAAGCTTGTTAAGAGCCCTTCTCATCTCATCATAAACCGAATTCCAGTAATCGCCTTCCGCCGTAAACGTCAAATAAGCGACCGTCTTTGCCTTGCCCGATGGCACTCCGGACTTTGCGCCCTGCTGGCTTTCGCCGCCCGCAAAAACTTCCACCCCCGCAAACAGCATAAGAGCAGCCAACATCGTAATGATAATCTTTTTCATAAAAATCTCCTTAAAAATTAGAAATATACCGCTTCATTTTTAGCGGCAGATTCATAGATACCTTCGAGTATCCGGGTTACCACCAGGGCTTCCTCGGGCCGTACCAGGGGATCGGTGTTATTCTTGATAGCGTCGATCCACTGCCGGGCTTCCAGGTCCTGGGGCTGGCCCGAACCTGCGCCGGAAAACCCAAATATTCCCCCGCCTTCAGAAGGGCGGGTCTCCACCATGATGCCGTTTTCAATCTTGTTGATAACCGTGTAACCTTCGTTCCGGTAAGCCGCTCCAAACATCTCGGCCCCCGCTTTGGTACCGCAGAGCGTTACCTGCGCCTCTTTCGTGTTAATCATGTTAATGGCCCAGGCAGCCTCCAGGAAAATGGTGGCGCCGTTTTTCATCTTGATAAGGCCGAAGGCGGAATCTTCTGTCTCAAACTTGGCCGGATCCCAGGGGCCAAAGACATTGCCTTCAGGATAGTCCTTTAGCTTCTGAAAACTCTGGCCCAGAACGCTATAGGGCTCGTAGTTATTCATAAACCAGAGGGTTAGATCCAGCGCATGGGTACCGATGTCGATGAGCGGTCCGCCGCCCTGTTTAGATTTATCGGGAAAGACCCCCCAGGTAGGCACCATCTTTCGCCTGACCGCATGGGCCTTGGCAAAGTATATCTCGCCCAGCTCCCCGCTCCGGCTCTGGGCAAAAAGCGCCCGGGAATCCCGGCGGAACCGGTTCTGGTAACCAACGGTCAGCTTTTTCCCTGTTTTTTTGGCCGTATCCAGCATTTTTTTGGCATCCGCATAGCTGGCGGCCATGGGTTTTTCGCACATTACATGCTTGCCTGCTTCCAGGGCGTCACAGGTGATGGCGCTGTGGCTCACATTGGGGGTAAGGACATAAACCACATCAATGTTGCCGTCTTTCAGAAGTTCCCGGTAATCGGTACTAGCCTTAGCCTTCGGGATGCCAAATTCCTTAGAGGCCTTCACCGCCCGTTCCTCAATAATGTCACAGAAGTAGACCATTTCGACTTCATCCTTAAGCAAGGACAGGGCGGGGAGATGCTTTTGGTACGCAATACCCCCGCAGCCTACAATCCCGGCTTTTAATATGCCCATATAAACCTCCTGAAGATTCATTTTGTCTAGGTTACCTTCCAGCTAGGTTTGGCGCTTCTAGAAATTTGACCGGATTCGAAGAAAAAACCGCTATTTTTTGACGTATACCATCAGAGATGGTTA
>JAISQR010000020.1 GCA_031274035.1 Treponema sp.
CAAAAATTCCGATTAACGGGGCTCCGCGAACCGGAGGTTCGATGGGAGTTTGCAAGGTATAAATTTGCAATAAATTGCAAATTTATACAATTTTCGGGCAAAGCCCCACAAACTCCTAGGTTTTTTTTGAGGCACCGCGGTACCTTGACAAGTCAAGTAATAAACCCTTATCATATATTTATATGTATAAAAATGTCCTTTCTGTTATCGGAAAGTCTATTTCCGTGCTTCATAACCAGCGGCAAAAACATGTTTCCGGTATTATGGCAAAATATGGGCTGGGTTCTTCGGGGTATGGGTTCCTGCTGAGTCTGCAAAAGAAGGAAGGCTTAACCCAGCGGGAACTCAGCGAAGGCATTTCCGTCGATTACGGGCTTGCCAGCCGGACCCTTGGGTCGCTGGAGAAAAAAGGTTATATCCTGCGCAAACGAATTAAAGAAGATGCCCGCTCCTATGAAGTATACCTTACCCAAAAGGCCAAAAACATCATTCCTGAACTACACAGGGCTTACGATGAGTGGTGGGAGCAGCTCTGCAGCCAGATAAGCGCCCAGGATATCAAAATACTATCCTCACGGCTGCAGGAAATGGCGGAAAAGGCATCGGGAAAGAACCTGTTCCCAACGGACAAAAACGAGCTGTAGGCTTCTTTCGAATTTCAATTCATAAAAATTTTTGAATAATAGTTGACAAGTCAATTAATTTTAAGGGGAAACTATGAAAGGAATCATATTTATGTCAGGAATAATGGCTGTAGTTTTCACCGTAGCAGGCTGCACGGGCGTCCCCGGCAAGGCGGAGAACGAGACTGTAAACGATCCGCTCCGCTTTGATCCGGCCGCATATACCGAAGGGGTCATAAATGTGAACGGCAAGGATATCCGTTACCGCGCCTATGAGGGCATTACTTTTGTGGCAAACCCGGTTGAAAGCTACCATCCCCAATGGCAGCAGATGAATATCTATGTACCGGAATCCGCATATTCGCTTAGTAACGCGCCCATCCTTTTCAAGACCAACATCGGCGGCTATATGCCCTCCGATCCGGTTGAAATTAACGCCGAATGGGGCGCTGAGATAATGCGGCGGGCGCTGGCGGAAGGCTATGTGGCGGTATCCCCTGGTTCACGGGGCTGGAGTTCCACCGCGGCGGAACCTGCCGCTGTACCCCGCGGCGCCCCTCCCGCTGATGCAAGCGATTATACCGGCAAGGCGCCCGCGGCGATTGTGGATCTTAAAGCCGCGGTGCGGTATCTGCGCCATAACGCCGCGCTCATTCATGGAAACGGGGATAAAATCATTACCGATGGAATCAGCGCAGGCGGGGCCCTTTCGGCGCTGCTCGGCGCATCAGGCAATAATCCGCTTTATGCTCCCTACCTGAAAGAAATCGGCGCGGTGGACGAGCGGGATGATATCTTTGCCGCCATCTGTTTCTGCCCCATTACGGACCTGGAACACGCGGATATGTCCTATGAGTGGCTGTACAGCGGCTTTAATGATACGCGGAAAATACCCGCCGGTTGGGGCGTTCCTCCCGCGACGATGCCCGGCATTTCTGATGAACAAAAAGCGGTATCAACGGCATTACAGGCTTTATATCCCGCTTACCTTAACGGACTCGCCCTTACCAATACGGTGAACGGCACGGCCCTTACGGCGGATACTATGGGCGCCTATATGGAGGAATTCCTGAAAGCCTCCGCACAAAAAGCGTATAACGCCGCGGGGGGACAAGGCGGCGTTTAAGGCCGCATTTCCCTGGCTTGCATTCAGCGGCGAAATCATCACCAACATTGATCTTCAGGCCCACCTTGCCTATGTCATCGGTAAGACATCCCTTAAAACGCCCCCTGCCTTTGACGCTAAAGGCGTTGCCGGGGCGGCAGCCTCCTACGAAAACAACCTTTTTGGAACGATGAGCGTTCCGTCGAATAATTTTACCGGTTTCAGCGGGCAAAGGTCCGGCAATGGCGTTACTGATGAAGTTAAGGATCGGGTCTACCTGATGAACGCGATGAATTTCATCGGCGATGCCAGGAGCACGAATGCCGCCAAATGGTATATACGCCACGGAGCGATTGACCGGGACACCGCGTTTACCGTTCCTCTCACTCTTTATACCTCCCTTGCAAATAAGGGTTATCTGGTGAATTTCGCGTTTGCCTGGGAAAAGCCCCATACCGGCGACTATGACCTGGACGAAGTGTTTGCGTGGATCAAAGAAATCTTATGAACTCCGCGGCAAACGCATCAACAAACTTTCCTCCCCGCAATAAAATGGGAACAGAGCCGGTAGGGCGGCTCCTTATTACCATGTCGCTGCCCATCATGTTTTCGATGATCATAGAGGCCCTCTACAACGTGGTGGACAGTATGTTTGTTTCCCGGCTCAGCGAAAACGCGCTTACAGCCGTTTCGCTGGCTTTCCCCATGCACATGCTTCTCATCTCCGTAACCATAGGAACCAGCGTAGGTATCAGCGCCTGCCTTTCGCGGAAACTCGGTGCGGGGGATCAAAAGGGCGTTGCCGGGGCTGCGGGCAACGGACTTTTTCTGGCGCTCATGTCCTACGCGGTTTTCCTCGTCTTTGCCATCTTTCTTACAAAACCCTATTTTGCTTCACAGACACAGGATGCGGAAATATACCAAATGGGAGTGGAGTACCTCTTTATCTGCATGGCCTTTTCCTTCGGATCGATTTTACAGATCACCTTTCAGCGTATTTTACAGGCCACCGGAAGAACAACATTATCTATGGTATCCCAGCTTGCCGGGGCGGCGTTTAACATCATCTTTGATCCGCTTCTGATCTTTGGTTTGTTGGGCTTTCCCAGGATGGGTGTAAGGGGTGCGGCGATTGCGACGGTGGGGGGACAGTTTCTCGGCCTGTGTCTGGCGGCATTTTTTAATTTCACCAAAAATAAAGAAGTGCATTTTAGTTTTAGGGGATTAAAGCCGGAGAAGCATATCATTGGCACTATCTACCGTGTCGGCGCACCTGCCATTGTCAACCAGGGCCTTAATTCGCTCATGGCCTTTGGGGTCAATTTTATTCTGATAGGAATTTCATCCACCGCGGTTGCGGCTTTCGGGATTTATATCAAGATACAGAATTTCATTTTCCTGCCTGTTTACGGCCTCAATAATGGCGTTATCGCCATTACGGCTTTCAATTATGGCTCGCGGGAGAAAAAGCGTATTCAGGCATCAATGAAATTTGGCATGATCTACGCGATCTCCATGATGCTGACAGGGACTATCGTCCTGCAATTATTGGCACGGCCCATCTTTTCCCTCTTCGGCACTTCCCTGGAACTTATGAATGCGGGTGTGGGGATCATGCGGGTTATCAGCCTTGGTTTTGTTATTGTAGCTTTTCTGTTTATTTCCCAGGGTATATTCCAGGCCCTGGGAAACGGCCTTTACAGTCTCATTGTAGCTTTGCTGCAGGTGGTCGTCATTCTGCTGCCGCTGTTGTATATCTTCGCAAAGGTTTTTGAACTCAGGTTTATCTGGTGGGCTTTTATCGCGGCTCAGAGTATAGCCGCTGTGGCGGCGGCATTTTTATTAAAAAATATCTATTCACAGAAAGTTAAACCTTTGGAGTGAGGAAGATTGGCATGAAAGAAATGCTGTTGGAAGTCAAAGAACTCTCAAAAAATTTCGGCGTTACCACGGCGCTGAACCGCGTTTCTTTTGGGATAAGGAAGGGCGAAATCCTGGGCCTTATCGGGGAAAACGGCAGCGGAAAATCAACAGCCTCTTCCATCATCGCCGGGATTCAGGGCGCAACTTCGGGGGATATGCTTTTTGAAGGTAAGCCGTGGAAGCCTGTATCGCCTCTTCTTGCCCAAAATGAAGGGGTGGCAATGGTGGTACAGGAGGCAGGTACTATCAGGAATATTCTGGTGGCGGAAAATATTTTTCTTGGCCATGAGGAAATATTTTCAAAAGGGATTTTCATTAACCGCAGAAAGATGATCGCCGCCGCCCAGCAGCTCCTTGACAGACTGGAAATAAAAACTGACGCATCCCGTGTTACCGAAAGCCTTGATATGACAAGCCGTAAATTGATAGAGGTGGCAAAGGCCCTGTACTGGAAGCCGAAACTCTTCATTGTAGATGAAACAACAACCGCCCTGTCTCTTGAGGGGCGTAAACTTCTGTATAAACAGATGAGGGAACTGGCAAACCGCGGGGGATCGGTGCTGTTTATTTCCCATGAACTGGATGAGCTTATGGAACAGTGCGACACCCTTACGGTACTCAGGGACGGCGTTGTTGTGGGCAGTCTGGAAAAAGAAGAATTTGATTCAGATCGGATTAAGCAGATGATGGTGGGCCGGGAAATAAAGGGCAGTTACTACCGGGATGATATGGACGGCTATGAAGATGAAGTGGTGTTAAAGGCCGATTGTATTACCACCATGAAAGACCTTTTGTGTTTTTCCCTGGAGCTTCACAAGGGTGAAATACTCGGTATCGGGGGCCTTTCCCACTGTGGTATGCACACCTTGGGGAAGGCGCTTTTCGGGGCGGAAAAGGTTGTGGACGGCAGAGTTGTTGCCTGTAACAGCGGAACAATCATTACGAAACCGAAAAACGCTATAAACAGTCGGATTGGATATGTTTCCAAGGACAGGGATACCGAATCATTAAGCCTCGGCGCGTCGATCCGGGATAATATCGCAAGTACCGGCTATCAGTTGAACAATCTCTTTGGTCCATTCCTTTCGTACGGAAAAGAAAAAAAATATGTTGATGAGCAAATAAAGGCCCTGAGCCTGAAATGCGCTTCCATGTATCATTCGGTGGATACCCTTTCCGGCGGCAATAAACAAAAAGTGGCCTTTGGTAAATGGCTGGCTTGCGACGCGAATATCCTTATCCTTGACTGCCCGACCCGGGGTATTGATGTGGGAGTCAAGACAGCCATGTATTCATTGATGTACGAGATGAAGAAATCCGGTAAGTCCATCGTCCTTATCAGTGAGGAACTGCCTGAATTAATCGGTATGAGCGACCGTATCATCATCATGAAAGACGGGGGAATATCCTGCGAAATAAGCCGGACGGAACAGCCAACCGAAAGTTATCTGGTTGACTATATGCTTTAGAAAGGAGATGCGCAATGCGGGACCTTTACATGCGGATTAAAGAAAGCCGTTTCACCCTTTTATTGCAGCCGGTTATTATTCTGTTCCTTATCGGAGGAATATTTTTTGCAATAACCGGGGGAAATTTCCTGAACTCCCGGAATATCAACATCATCATCCAGCAGGCGATGATTGTCGCCACTGTTTCTACCGGCGCAAGTTTTATTTTTGCTACCGGAAATGTAAATATCGCCATGGGTTCCTGTACGGCGCTGGTGGCGACACTGGCAAGTATGACCTAGGAACTGTGTAATAATAACTTGTTCAATTATATCTTTTGCACCATGTAGTTCCAACTTACAAAAGGCGGGATTTGGATAATGGGAAGCGCCTCGAATTGTTTGTCGGTTATCTTCTTTGACA
>JAISQR010000038.1 GCA_031274035.1 Treponema sp.
ATCCTGTTCCAGAATCTTGTCTGTTCCGCCGAGAATGTTATTGCCGTGATCGGGGAAAACAATTCGGTTCAGAATGTAAAATTCGATCATGTGTTATTTGAATTAAAGGACAGCGAAAATCTGCCCCTCAAAGGAAGGACCGTGGATCTATCTCCCGGAGAACAAAAGGCGGAACTGCCGGACAACGGCGTACCTTACTGGCTCTTTGTAAAAGACGCTCTCAATGTGGATACGCGGAACTGTACCGTTCTACCCTTCCACGGGATAGCGCCCCGTTCCTATGTCTTATAACGGCTGCATACTTTCTTTGACTGGATAAAAGGGGAACTCTTTTTTACCACCACCGGATTCCGGCAGCAATTCTCCCGGATACTGAAATTCTCCGCCGTATGAAGTATAATTCTGTGCTTGTTGTAAGTCATTGCTATATAAGGACTTAGACGTTTTTCCCGGCCAAAAATAGGGAAAATGTCAAGTAAATGTCAAGCAGGATGCGGAAAATGGAATATCATGTATCCAGGAAACCTATAAAGGGCCGAAACGGGCGGGATGTACATAGGTGGTATTATTATTGGCTAGATTCAACCGGAAAACAACATCAAAAGGTATGCAAGGGATGCCGGAATAGGTCGGAGGCTGATAACTATATTCGGACCCTGGCCCCCCAGGATACGGCCTTGACCGCCCCTGCCGGGGATGGGGTTACTATCGGTGAAATTGCCAAAAATATGTATATTCCCGGTAGCGCCCACATAAACCGGCGCAACAAACTCCTAGCTTTTTTTCATATTTTAAACCGGTGACAGACACCTTTACAGTATCCCCCGTTGGCTCTATACTTTTGAGTATGAGCGATGCGGCAAAGATACTAAGCGACGAAGACCGGCGTTTCACCTATGCCGATTATAAAGCCTGGGAATTGGATACGGGTGAGCGGTACGAGCTTATCGGGGGAAAGGCCTATGCCATGGCGGCCTCGAATGATGCTCACCAGGGGATCAGCGGGGAAATTTTCCGGCAGATGGCGAACTATCTGTATGGCAAACCATGTAAGGTCCGTCCCGCCCCCTACGATGTACGGCTTTTTTATGAGGAAGATGAGGGCGACGATACGGTTGTTCAGCCGGATATTTCCGTTATCTGCGACGAGAAGAAACGGGGCGCCGAGGGCTGCCGGGGTGCGCCGGATCTAATTGTGGAGATCCTCTCCCCCTCGAATACCAGCGAAGAATATGTCCGTAAATTCAACCTCTACCTAAAGGCCGGGGTGCGGGAATACTGGATCGTGGCGCCGGAATTAAAAATCCTCCAGGTCTTTGAATTGCAGGACGGCGTCTACAGAGGGACGGTCTATGATTCTACCGCGACGGTTTCCTCCAAGGTTCTGGAAGGGTTTTCGGTAACCCTGAGCGACGTATTCGCCGGATAAAGGGAAACGCAGGGGTGTCTGACACCGGTTCTACCCGGCAATTGGGTGGCAACCCTCTGGACTCCGTCCTTCCTTTGTGTCCTTTTCGTGCCTTTAGCGGTTGAATTTCTCAAAAGTAAAATTGCGGCCCTGTCCTTGCCCCCAATTCATATTTCCCTGTATAATAAATACTATGTACGGTGTAAAGAAACGTATAGGTCTGGCGTTGGCTTCCATACATACCGGGGCGTCCCTCAGTGTATGGCCTTGCTTTATTAAAACAGCGGCGGCGGAAAATGTAACCCTCTTTATTTTTCCGGGCGGCAGGCTGAATGCGCTTTCTGATTCGGAGAACCTGCGGAATCCGGTGTATTCGCTTATCAACAAAGAGAATCTTGACGGGTTTGTAAGCTGGAGTTCCAGTATACACTATACAGAACAAAAAGAAGAGTTCGATCTTTTTCATACACGTTTTGAGCCTTTGCCCTATGTTACGCTGGTGTACAAATCTTCCGGACATCCCTGTGTAGCATTCAATGCTTACCGGGGCATGAAGGCGCTGGTTTCGCATTTCCTTACGGTTCACCACGCCAGGAAGATAGCCTTCCTGCGGGGGCCCGATTTCCACCCGTCCGCCCTGGAACGGTATCAGGGCTATCTTGACGCGCTGCGGGAGGCGGGCCTTGACTGCGGCGGCGATACCATACAGGAAAAAGCGGGGAAAAAAAACGCGCGATCCTCTGAAACGGATCCCCTGATAAGCGATCCGTTCAACTGGGACAGCGGGGAATTGGCCGCGGCGCAATTATTTGAAAAGCGCGCCCTTATCCCCGGCAGGGATTTCGACACGCTTATAGGCTCAAGCGATATGATGGTGTTCGACGCGGTAAACTACTTTGCGGGGCAGGGCTACCATATCCCGGCGGATTACCACGCGGGAGGTTTTAACAATTCAGGCGAGAGTAAGTTGCTGGAAAGCCCGCTTACCACCGTACACATGCCTTTTGAGGAATTATGCAATGAATCGTTCCGCATTCTTTTAAAACTATTAGGAAAGAAAGGCGCCCATAATACGGCAGGGGATCTTATCCTTGATGCGGATATTGTCGTTAGGGAATCCTGCGGATGCGGAAATCTCTATGCGCCGGCAAATATTTCCGGTGCGGCCTCTACGGATTTATTCTCTGGAAGTGCGGGAAATGAAGATAAGGACCTTAAAGCGGCGCTTGGGGCGAGAAGCAGGGAGGAACTTACCGCCGCTTTGAGCCAATGGATTGCAAGGGAATTAAAGCTGGGCAACGCCGGTATTAACGCATGGGTACTGCCGTTGATATACGCGCTTTATTTAAAGGATGAAGCCGGCTTTTTCAATCTGTTTGAAAAAGCGCTGATCCGTTTTTTCTACGAGAACCGCGATTTGGAAGCGCTCATCAGACTGACCGGGCGCTTTTTTAATTCGGGCCTTATTCCCGCTGAAAAGATACTGCATGCGGGGCCCGCGATTTATGGAACTATCTTCCGCATACAGGAACGGCTTTCAGGCCAAGTTCAGCTTGAAAAGGAAAATTGGCACACCGCGCTCAATTCGCTTAAATGCGAATTGCTGGGGACGCGGGATAGGAATGCTCTGATCCTGAGCCTTGCGAGGCACCTTCCCCGTATAGGTATTACGTTTGCGGCGATTGTACTCTACGCGGATGAAAAGACATCCACCTGTGTAGGGAGCTTTTCGCTTAAAGGTATCAGCCCTCTGCGCGAACAGCGATTCCCGGCGAGCCGGCTGCTGCCCGCGTCTCTTGATGATGAATTTAACGGCGGAAGCTATATGGTGCAGCCCCTGTTTATCGAGAATCAATCGCTGGGATACTTTGTGCATAATGTGCCGATGTTTGACGGCCTTATCTTTGAGGAACTGCGTTCGGCTGTCAGCTATGCGCTTAAAGGAATTTCGCTGCTTGAAGAGGTTATCCGCGAAAAAAAAATTACCGAGCAGGCTGAACGGGCAAAGACGGAATTCCTTAAAACATTGGAGAACGAACTCTACGATCCGCTCTCCGGTGTTATGGAAAAAATTGAAGATCTTGAAAGAGCACTAGAGGCGGGGCAAAAGTTAACAGAGGATCAAAAATTAATCGAAGAGATAGCGAAGATAAAGTCTTTTATCAGTATGCGGGAAGCCGAAGCGGGAAGCCTTATCGATCTTACCCTTGCCCGCATTAATGAATTGTACCTTAATAAGCAGCTTTTCGACCTGGAGGATATCCTTCCCGGCGCGGGATCATTTCCGCTGCTGCTGGGCGATACGCTCAAACTTGCGGAATGTTTTTCCCTTATCCGTGAAGAATACTCAGGCGCGGTTTCAGCCGAACTTGAATACGGCGGAATTACCATCAGCTTTGGTAAAGGCAAAGCCGCGGCAGGCAGAAAACACGGTATGCTTCTTGCGGAACGGATCGTTCTGCTGCACAACGGAATGTTTAAATGCGACGGCGTTTCCTGTACGGTACTGCTCCCCTGGACGACTCTTTCCGGGCAGGATGCTGTCAAACGGGTAATCGGCCCCCAGGACAGAATACTGGTACTCTCCGATCCCGCTCTTGTTCCCGTAAATTTTTTAAGGATTCCCCTGATCTACGATCCTGACAAGGCTGTTCCCGGCAAAACCGCATGCGTCGTCTGGAACGACGCTAATTTTCCAAATCAGTGTTCCATTGGGAACGCAGCGGTTTCCAGAGGGAATCTTGTGAAGCTCTCTGCCTTTAGCCGCCGCGGTGAATTTGCCGGACTGCCCTTTCTGTTTTATGGTAAAGGATTTTCCGGTAAAAGTATCATTGAGGCGGTGGAAAATAAGATGCGATCCTTCAGGAAGAGAACCATCCTCTATATTGGAACAATGGAAGAGAAGGCGCCGGTATGGACTGATGCCGGAGAGGAGATACGCATACATTCTATGGGAAAATTTAATGAGACCGTCGCGGAGATCAGCCCTTCGCTTATTGTTTTTTATTCGCTTAACATTGAAGGTCTTATAGCGGTACGGAATCATCCAATTACCGTTACCGTTCCCGTCATCATGATCCCTGAAGAAATTGAATCCCCCGCGGATGTCCTTACGCTCAGCAAGTATTCGCGGCTTATCATCTGCCACCGTTCCGCCGCGGATTCGCCTGAATTTGCAGAGCGTGTAAAGGCTATTGTTTCAGGCAATGAAATGCTCCCGCCCCATACCGGAGCGCTCGTAAAAAAGGCCCAACTCTATTTTAATCAGTATGCTCATTCCCATATATCCCGCTGGAAACTTGCCGAGGCGGTGAATGTAAGCGAAGATTACCTTACCCGTATATTTCGCCGCGAAATGGGCATATCGCTTTGGGATTATCTTAACCGCTGCCGTATACATATCGCCATAGGGCTGCTCCGCAGGACAGATGAAACTATCCAGGAAATTGCCATAAAATCGGGCTTTCAGGATCAAGCTTATTTTTGCCGCGTGTTTAAAAAGATATGCGGTATACCGCCCAGCCGTCTGCGTAAGAAGAAATAGAAGCCCCTGCCTTTAAGGAAGGCGGAGCGTCTAACGATTTGGAATATAGGCAGGGCGCTTCAGCGCTTGAACTGTCGTTTCTATTAATGCTTATCGATAAATTTTTTCAGGAGCAACCATCCCCTGCTTTGCCGAGGTATAAATATTCATAAATATGAATATTTATACCATTTTATGCGCGAAGCGCAACAAACTCCTAGGCAAAAAATCCACAAGTACAACAGACTCCTAATTTTCGGCAGCGGCAAATGACTGGGTTAAGTCCTCTCGGATCGTTGATCTGCGGCGGCTGAAGGAAGCAAAAGCCGCGTCCTGGAAGCCTTTGGAAACCCCGCTTAAAAATTCGTTAAGCACATTGCCCATAGAGTTCAGCGTGGACTGTTTCCGTCTGATCGAGGTAATATCCACCTCCAAGAACAAGCCGGGCAGAACATGGTAGGGGTTAATCATATAGTCAAAACGGAAGAATTCCTTTATGAGGAAATTCAGCCTGTCGTCCATAACCCGCCGCTCAATGGGGTACTGGTAATCGTACATGGCGGCCAATTTTTCCTTCATCTGAATAATAAGCTGACGGATATTCTCTTTTTCGAAGGTATGTGTACGGTTAAGTTTTTCCACTTCGGTTTCGAGGGGGCGGACAAAGGTAATTTCGTCCCATACCTTAGCAATGTCCTCGTAAAGAGGTTCGCCCGTTTTGGACTTAATCAGCTTCTGGATACGGGGTTTTTCCTTCTTGGCCAGATCGTTAAAGTCGGTTATCGATCTTTTTGAATCTTCGTATATCACATTCAGAACTTCCCACAGATGACGCACTTCAGTCTCAAAGCTCTTTACCTGCACATCGTAGGCTTTCCGCTCTTCGATAAGCTGGCCGCTGTCAAAGTACTGCATACGTACCTGATACCGTTCATCGGGCAAATTTTCTATATCGGCGTCCTCGTACTCCCAGATATGTACCTTGCGGGCATTCTTGAAGTTCTCGATATACTGATATCCCATCCTGGAAGTGTCAAGAATTGCGGTAAGCGTATTGATAGCCGTGTTAAAGCCCCGTGCGCGGATATTCTCTATATCTATGATCTTTTTAAGATTCTCCCTAACGTTCATCTGGTCAAATTCCGCAGGATCTATCTCTGCCCGCAGGCCGCTTATACGCTCAAAAAGAGATTTGGCAACCTCATTGTAACGTTTTGATTTAGGATTCTCCGCCTCATCATCCGTTAAAGGTTCTACCTTGCCGATACGGGCAAAGATGATTTCACTGTCGGAAAGCTCCTCAAGGCCCTTGTTGATCCGGTCGTCCTTTATCTTTTCAATACTATTATCAATAATATCCGTTAGATGTTTGGAGATAAGCTCCTTGATCAGATACTCCAGGGTTACCTGGTAGTGGTAGATGGGGCTGATAAGCTCCGCCTCCAGGATATTGACGGAAAGTTTTACATCAATTACCGTTTTAGGCTTTTCCTGGTTATCTTTGAAGGCGCATTTGACAATGGAATACGCATTCTCACCACGGATAAACGCGCCGGTATCGGTCTTTTGACGAAGTATGCTATTGGTATCCGATTCTAATTCGTTCACGCCCCGCTGAATATGGCCTTGCAGATGACCGTACATATTGATGAGGGATTTCTCAATTTCGCCGGTATTGAACTTGTCGGCGCCGCCTACCGCGTCCAGAAGGTCCGCAATTTCCCTGGGAGTATACCGGGCTAACACCCTGGTTTCTTCCTTGTCCATGTAATTGCGCATCTTCTTTACCATCTCATCTTCAGTCGTTACCATATAACGGTTGAACGTGTTCTGAAAATTCTGGTTGAAGTAGTTGTACAGTTTCTCTTTGAGGCTGCCCATAACTTCAAGCCGTTCCAGCACATCCTTGGGCAGTTTTGCGGTAAGATGATGTATAATCTTATTGGTTTCCTCTTCGAGAAGCTGATTCACCTCGCTCTGCTGATCCCTATGTTCCTGGGCCAGTGAATTCCTGGAACCTACCGCGCTGGGTTTCTCAGGGTGAAATACATTAGGACTTTTAGGCAGATCTATAGCTCCCATATTACGTCTCCTGTGTTCGTTTTATTGGAATGCGCGGGTGTAATACCCCGCCCTTTAGGGCGAAAGTTTAAATTTTTGCCGCAGATAGCGGGGTATGAAACCGCGCGGTATTGATAATTTCTTATCCATCGACAGATTTTTTCGGATCGAAAAAATCTGATACCTCGCCCTTCCGGGCGAGGTAGTTCATTTCTGATACAATTCGGCCCAAAAGCCTATTTTCTAAATTTATACCCTTAAACAATTACTGTCAACAGGTTAAACAAACAGGAAACAAAAAATTCAAGAAAATTCTACGGGAAAGGGGTTTTGTTACCGCTCAAGCCTTATGCGGGGATAGCGGAAGCGGCGTAAGGGACACCGCGTTTTAGCGCCAGTATGAGCCGGCTGGAGCGAAAGAAACAGAACCCAACGTCATAAACTTAATAATAAGGTATAAATTTTTGGGCAAAGTCCCACAGACTGCTAAGACGGCACGGCGTGGGGCCTTAAAAAATTCTTCTTCGTTCCCTGTTCTACACCCTGCCCCCTTTTGCATCCCTTGCGCTATGTCTTGCTAAAATGGTATTTTGAGCTATGAAAGTCGCCATTATTTTTGGTTCTCTATCCGATAAGCCGGTTATGAAAAAGGCCGCGGAGGTACTGCGGAGTTTCGGCGTAGATTTTTCCGCACAGGTGATCTCCGCACACCGCACACCGCGGTTATTGAGGGAAACCGCGGCCCGGTTTGAGGCCGAGGGGGTTGAGGTTATCATCGCGGGGGCAGGGCTTGCGGCCCACCTGCCGGGGGTGATTGCAAGCCTTACCGCGCTGCCGGTTATAGGCGTGCCCATAGGTTCCGGCGGACTGGGAGGGCTTGACGCGCTTTTTTCTATTGTACAGATGCCCAGGCCCATACCGGTTGCCGCCGTTGGGGTGAATAACGCGACCAATGCCGCTTACCTTGCGGTAGAGATGCTTTCGCTTAAATACCCTGAACTGAAGGAGCGTCTAAGCGCATTTCGGAACACTATGCAGGCCGGTTTTGTAAAGGAAAACCAACTGCCCGATGATTGGTTTTTAGAAAAGGGGTAAAAGATGAGCATCTGGAGAGAAACTTGCGATGCAAGCGCATTGCAAAAGGGAGAACAGCTTTACGAGGGTAAGGCAAAGAAGGTCTTTGCCGCTGTCTGTAAGGATGGTACGCTAAACGATACGGTGATCGTCCATTACAAGGATGATGCTACCGCATTCAATGGGGAGAAGAAGGGGCGGATTGAGGACAAGGGGGTAATGAACAACAAGATAGCTTCCGGCCTTTTTGAACTGCTGGAAGAATCCGGCGTGCCCACTCATTTTGTCTGCCGTATCTCCGATAGGGATATGGTTTGCAGGAAGGTAAAGATAGTTCCCCTGGAAGTGATAGTCCGCAATGTTGCCGCGGGGTCTATGGCAAAACGGCTGGGCATGGCGGAGGGAACGGCTTTAAAGACAACGGTTTTTGAGCTTTCCTACAAGGATGACGCCCTGGGCGATCCCCTTATCAACGATTACCATGCGGTTGCAATAGGCGCCTCTACCTTTGAGGAAATTGAGGAGATCAAGCGCGTTACCTTTAAAGTGAACGAAACGCTCTCCGCGTTTTTCCTAAAGCGGGGAATACGGCTTATAGACTTTAAACTTGAATTCGGTAGAACCCTTGACGGAAAGCTGGTTCTTGCCGATGAGATTTCCCCTGATACCTGCCGGTTCTGGGATGCAAATACCAACGAAAAACTCGACAAGGATCGCTTCCGCCGCGATCTGGGAAATGTCAAGGAGGCTTATATAGAGATTCTGCACCGGTTGGACGGTTAAGACTCCTAGGAGCCGCGGACACGAAGTGTCCGCGGCTCCTAGGCGTGGGGGTAGCGGAGAAACGTTTGCGGACAAAGTCCGCAAACTTTCGGAGCGAGGGGGAGCAGCGGGGGTAAAGGCCGCGGTTTAAAGGGTTAAAGGCGCATCTAAAAACTTTAGTTTTTAGAAATTTCCGGCGCTCCCCCTTAAAATTTCTTTGTTTCTTATGAAAGCAGGCAGGTTTTAAATGATTGGTGATAAACTTCACGAAGAATGCGGCGTTTTTGGTATCTTTGATACGGATGGAAACAGGGATGTGGCGCCCCTTGTGTACTACGGGCTTTTTTCTTTGCAGCACCGCGGTCAGGAAAGCGCGGGGATTGCCGCCGCAAACGAACGCAGCATCGAATGCCGCAAGGGGATGGGCCTTGTGGGGGATATCTTTAATCCAGAGATTTTTTCCCGGATTAAGGGTTCCGCCGCGGTTGGGCATGTACGGTATTCTACCGCCGGTTCGAGCAGCATAGAAAACGCGCAGCCTTTTGTAAGCCGTTCAAAGCTGGGGTCTATTGCGGTTGCCCATAACGGAACGCTGACCAATGCCGACGTAATGCGCGAACTTCTGGAAGACGCGGGGATTGGTTTTACTTCCTCCAGCGACAGCGAAGTGATAGTCAATCTTATTGCAAAGAATTACCGGAAGGGTATTGAGAAATCTCTAACCGATACGCTTAAATTTATCAAGGGTTCCTACGCTTTGGTGGTGCTTACCGGCGACGCACTGGTCGGGGCGCGGGACCCCAACGGAATACGACCGCTCTGTCTTGGTAAACTGGGGGAAGCCTGGATACTGGCAAGCGAATCCTGCGCAATAGACGCGGTAGGCGGGGAATTTATCCGCGATATAGAACCCGCGGAGCTCATCATCATCAATAAGGAACAGGTGCTGTCCTTTAGTTTTAGCGAAAAAACCCGGCGGGCAACCTGCGCCTTTGAGTACGTCTACTTTGCAAGACCGGACAGCGTTATAGACAAGGTCGATGTATACGGATCGCGTGTCCGTGCGGGGGAGATTCTGGGAAGGGAATCGGCGGCGGCGGCGGATCTGGTTATAGGCGTTCCAGATTCCGGTATGCCGGCGGCCATAGGATACGGGCGCGCCACAGGTACGCCCTTCGGTTTGGGCATAGTTAAAAGTAAGTATGTGGGCCGGACCTTTATTGCTCCCAATCAGGATATGCGGGAAAAGGCGGTTTCGGTAAAACACAATGTTATCGCAAGCGAGGTTAGGGATAAAAGGGTGGTACTTATTGATGATTCTATAGTGAGGGGAACCACCAGCCGCTGGCTTGTGTCTATTCTGAAAAGGGCAGGCGCCAGGGAAGTACATATCCGTGTATGTTCCCCGCCGGTACGTTTTCCCTGCTATTTCGGCATAGACACGCCCCACCGCCGCGATCTTATCAGCAATGTAAACAGCGTTGATGAACTCTGCAAATCGCTGGGCGCGGACAGCCTGGCCTTTATCTCGGTGGAGGGGCTCCTCGCTTCCCTTTACCGGGAGCGCTGCGAAGCCAGGAAAGGCTCCGATAAACCGGGGTACTGTCTGGGCTGCTTTACCGGCGAGTACCCTATACCGGTCAGCGGGGAAGAATCATAGGCGCCGCGGACACTTCGTGTCCGATGGGAGTTTGCAAATTTATACAATTTTTGGGCACGGCCCCACAAACTCATAGGGAAGCGGTCATTGAACCTGAACGCACCCTGTTTTTCCCCGCTCTTTTGGCGGCGTACAGATACTCGCCGGCAAGGGAAATAAAATCTTTTACCGGGGCGTTTCTCCCCGGGGCTGCCGAAACCACGCCTATGCTGATTGTCGCGGCGCTGACCCCCTCTCCGCCCGCGATGGGTACGCGCAGGGCTTCTACATCCGAGCGGATTCCTTCCGCAATCGAAACCGCGGCTTCCCCATCCGTATCGGGGAAGAGCATGCCGAATTCCTCGCCCCCAAGCCTCGCGGGAAGGTCGGCAGGGCGTCTTGCCCTGCTCGAGAAAATTTTGGCAATCTTTTTAAGCAGGATATCTCCCTGTTGGTGTCCGTAGGTATCGTTGTAGTTTTTAAAGTTGTCAATGTCGATCATTAAACAAGAAATCGGTTTTTTTTCGCGAATGGCGCGCCGCCACTCCATATTCAGCCGATCATCAAAACTTCTCCTGTTTGAGATATTGGTTAACGGATCGGTCAGACCCAGCCTTTCCACCGCGCGCATCTGCCGCACGATCTCCATGTGCGTGCGTACCCGTGCTTTGACTATAGAACTGCTGAACGGCTTCATAATATAATCCACCGCGCCCAGCCGGAACCCCTTTTCTTCATCGGCTTCACTGTCCGAGCCTGTTATACAGATGACCGGAATATTTTTGGTATCGGGCTTCTCTTTTAATTTTACGATAATGTCAAAACCGTTTATGTCAGGCAGTATAACATCCAAAAGAATCATGTCCGGCTTTTCGGACGCTATCAGTTGAAGCGCCGTTTCGCCGGACTTTGCGATAAAAATTCTGTATTCGTCTGATAATATCCGATTCAATACGGCCAGATTAACTTTTTCATCATCAACGATCAAAATCGTAAATTTTGGAGATGTCTTCATACTATTACTTGCCCTCGATCTTCTTTTTGATTTTATCCAGAATCTCCGCGGCGTCGCTAAAGTCAAAATCTTCTATATGTTCTATAAGCGTTCTGCACTCATCGATAGATGCAAATGTTTTCCGTATTTCATCCGCCAATTTCAGGCTGTCGGTATTGCCGGACTTGAGCAAAGGTTCCAGCTTTTTAACAAGACTCTTCGCGTTGGTCTTGTTCAGTTCACCGCCGCCGTATATCGGAGATGCCGGTAAAGGAACGATCCGTGTAAGCTCCGCAATCAGCGCGCTGAATTCCGCGTCCAGTTTTTCCAAATGTTCCGGCGGAGGAACAAACGCTTCCTTTTGTATATCCAACTCGACATCCTGCGCCGCGGCGCTGAGCCTTTTCGCCCCGATCTGGGCGGCGGAGCTTTTAAGCGTATGCGCAAGCCTCCGCGCCTGTTTCGTATCACCCGCTTTAAGCGCCGCGTTGATTTTCTGTGTGTCCGCGCCGTGTCCATACCGGAAATCCTCCAGAAGCTGCCGGTACAAAACCTCGTCATTCGCAGAATTGATAAGCCCTGCCGCGCCGTCAATTAATATCCAATCGGCCATCTCTATGCTGTAGGCCGAACGGATTGGCGTTGTTACAAGAAGCGCCCCTGTAGTGACGGAACTTCTGAGGATCGCCTCTGACGGCAGCCATTTGACGAGTATCCTGTTCAAGGATCCGGCATCTAAGGGTTTTGATAGAAGATCATTCATGCCGTTTGTAATAAAAAACTCACGCGCACCTGTAACCGCATTTGCGGAGAACGCAATGATAGGTACTATCCTATACCATTCATCATCCAGAGCGCGGATATGGGCGGTTGTCTCAATACCGTTCATTCCGGGCATCATGTAATCCATGAATAATAGATGATAATGTTTCTGCTGAATTTTTTGAAGCGCCTCCTCACCGCTTGAGGCGGTATCCGCATGGATATTGTGTTTGACCAGATACGCAAGCACCACCTTGAGGTTGATAGAATTGTCGTCTACAACGAGGACTTTGACATTGCCGTCTGTTTTTATTTCGGCCGGAAACTCGAAACGCTCTATTTTGGAGGGGTCGCCTTCCCTAAGCGGGAGTAAAACGGTAAAGATCGTTCCCTTGCCGTATTCGCTTTTCACATAAATACGGCCGTTCATCATGTCAACGAGGTGTTTGGAAATGGCTAGTCCAAGGCCCGTACCGGTAATACTCCCTTTTTTCTGATTATCGATACGCTCGATGCCGTTGAACAAATTTGGCATATCCTCGCCGCGAATGCCGGTACCGGTATCCTTTACAATAAAAGCGGTATATTCCCGCTCACTCTCCATAATCTGATCTACCTGGAATTCGACCATTCCTTCCCAAGTGTATTTAATTGCATTGTTCAGGATACTCATAAGTATCCGGCGAATACGCACATCATCGCCGTAGACAATCCGCGGCACATCCGGCCCAAAGTTGTATCTGAATTTCAGCCCTTTACTTTCGGCCATAAAACGATTTACGGAGGAAAGGTTGTTGAATAAATTTAAAAGATTAAAATGTAATGGTATCAGATCAAGTTTATCTTCCTCGATTTTAGAAAAATCGAGAATATCGTTGATGATCTGTAGAAGCGCCTTTGCCATTTTTTTTATGTCACTGAAAAATTTTTTCTGTTCATCGTTTAAGTTATCTGTGCCAATCATGTCGCTCATGCCGACGATTGCATTCATCGGCGTGCGGATCTCATGGCTCATGGATGCGAAAAAATTGCTCTTTGTCTTTGCCGCCGCTTTTGCCGCCAGAGCCTGTATTTCCATCTCCCGGTTGCGTTTGTCGGCCTCGCGCAGCTTTTGTTCATTGGCCTTAGACTCGCGTAAATCGCGAATGTAGTTAGCGATGCAATACCCATCCTTCCACTTGATGCGTTCCAGCGTTAGTTCAGCCGGCAGCGTCTCGCCCTCCGCCGTAAGGTAGGTCCATTCAATCCGGTAATGATTGGTTTTGAGAACCTCATTGAATATCTGTTTTGCTTTTTCCGAGCTGGAAAGACCGTCAGGTTGAAATTCAGGATAGAATCTGCGGAAATATTCAAAAAAATCGCTTTTTTTAGAAACGCCGAACATACGCATCGCTTCCCGGTTGCAGTCAAGCAAGTTGCCCGCCTCATCCCAGAGGGAGCAGGCCATAGGCGTCGCGTCCAGCATTACATGGGTGCGTTCATCAGATTCAGAGCGCCGGGAATCGATGATACGGTACAGTATTTGCGTGCCTTCAAAACCGCCGTTTTCGTTTATAAGCGGGATGGTTTGGATCGTATAAATACGTTTTTCGCCGGAACCGGGGAACTCAATGCTCACCTCTGTTTCGGCTGCCTCGCGTCTGTTTATAATACCAGGGAATCGTTCTTCGGCATTTTCAATAAACTTGCTGTTTTCAAAGAGTTTATACACTTCTCGAAAATGTACGCCTTTCATAAGGCCGCTGTTTTCGATTCCCATAAGAGCCCAAAAGCTATCGGTACAATAATCAATACGGTCTTCCTTGTCCAGCAACATGATGATATTTGGGCTGCATTTCAACAGCAGCTTAATGTATCTTTCCAGTTTGCACGATTCGGTATTCTCCATATATTTAAGATAATGAATTCAAAATGACAATTTTGAATTTTTAGTAACAATTTGTAAAAAAATGGACTAGGAGTTTGTTGCGCTTCGCGCATAAAACGGTATAAATATTCATAATTATGAATATTTATACCTTACAAACTCCGAAAGCATGCCCATTGATCGGGATTTTTTGCATATTCATGCAAAAAATCCACAAGTGCAACAGGCTGCTAGGAGTTGCGGGGCTTTGCCCAAAAATCGTATAAATTTGCAAACCGCACGGAAATGCTGTTACTCTGCCGTTTTTCTGTTGATCCGCTCACTATTTTGAGCATACAATAAGAATATGTGCTTTGAACTCAGCGATGCCCTCATCGATGAAATGCTTTTTTTTATGGAAGATCAGAACGGCGCCTTTTATGTTGATGCCAAGGAAGGAATTGTTATAGAGGAAGCGGATATTCCTAACAGCGCGGCTTACAAGGGTGAAGACGGCAAGCGGTTTTTCCCTCTTCCTGAATGGGATTCTTCGGACGGCTACAGACTGATGGAGCGTTTTACCGCACGGTTCAAGAATCCGCTTATATATAGCGAATTGACTGCTGCCCTGGATCAGGGAAAAGGCGTGTTCAGAGCTTTCAAGAATACCATCAATCAGCATCCAGAGGCGGAGAAGGTCTGGTTCTCTTTTAAAGAAAAGGAAATAAAAAAGGAAATAATCAGATGGTATAACGCCCTTAGGGAAGAATGGGGTCTTGAAAGGATCGGTTTGGAACCTGAAGAAACAGAGTATCTTGTGCTGGAAGATTTCCGTATTCGGCTTGCCGAACAAAAGGACCTACCCTATGCGGAAAAGCTGCACCATTGCTGTATCGAAGAATGTATAGCCGGAAAGGGAAAGACAGCGGCAAAGGCTCTGCGTTCATTATCCGCCGAAACATGGCGCTTTCCTGGGGATATATCCTTTATAGCGGAAACCGGCAGTGGTGAATTTGCCGCCTATATCAGCGCCATCCTTCGTAATAGAATCCTCCATATAATTGCCCTGGAAGTTAAGAGCGAATACCGGGGGCTCGGCATAGGCGAAGCCCTGCTCAGTAATCTTTTGGAAAAGAGCAATACAAAAAACGCGGAGGAAGTTGTTATTGATTTACCTGCCGATCTGGAAGGCTTTTCCCGCGTACTCTACCGCAAGGCTTTTAAGCCTTTTGTAACCCGTTATCATCTTAACTTGAGCTAAAGGGTATGCGCGAAGCGCAACAAACTCCTAGAAGAACAGCATAACGATCAGTCTGATAAAGTAGATATTTACGGCCATTCCTACAGAGAAAGCCAGAAAGGAAGCAATCTCCAGAAAATGCGCCTTTAAGGTAAAACGCGCAGCCAGTATCTCAGGATTCCCCGGAAGCGCCCCGTATACCGCACAGACATCGTTTGCTGCCGCCGGCACATCCTCCGCTTGCAATTCTGCCGCTGTCTTTTCCCGCAAAGCGCCGAAAAGATACCAGCCTTCCTTCCCTTTTTTTTCGCGCTCAGGGATGAGCAAGGGGATACTCTGCATCTGCGCTGCCTGGGACAGCGCCTTGCGGTACCAGATACCGTACAATTCCCCATTGGGCAGCTTGCACGAAAGCGGCGCCTGTTCAGGATTGTCTTTAGAAAAACCGCTGAATTTTTTGTTATAACGCCGTGAAAAAGGCTCGGTAAAGTATCTAAGCGGAAGCCGCGCCAGATCGCGGTAGGAACGGTACATGAGCGCGCTCAACCAAAATTTTTTATACAAAATGGTGAACAGCAGACCGGGGGGTATCATAGGGAAAAGCGGGGTAAAAACAGCAACAAACGCGGTAAGAGCGGTAAGACGGAAGGCAGGACGTAACAGGAAAGAGGATGCCATGACGATGAGACAGAATGCGCCCAGAATAAACGAATAAGGAGTGATGGTATTCCAGTACTCATTCCTCTGCCGTCCTGCTTGTATGGCCTGGATGGTCAGGAAACGGTCGTCGCCATCGTAGAATATGACGATCAGCGGGTTTTCCCGTGTCGATTCAAAGACCCAGCGATCATCACGGTGAACAAGGACGCCGCCGACAAAGACCTTGGCTTCGCCGGTGAGGGTAGAGATTTCACTCCATTTTATCCGCTCCGGCGCATCCTCCCCCGGCTCAAAGGATCCGCCGCCGCCTTCACCTATGGGCATAAGGTAGGTATGGGCATTGCGGAGGCTTACCGGAACGGTCAGATTTTCCCCTCGAACCCAGAGAATCTGATCATCGGTTATCGATTCGAGTATACCCAGAAAACGATACTCACCGCCCTGCGCCGAATAGTAAAGCTGATAATTGAGGATAGGTTTGAGGCACAGATTGTTGAAGCGCCATCTAAAGAGACGCCAGGAATTACGGCTTACAAAAGCGCCCGCAACCGGAACCAGTCCATACCAGAAAAGGGCAAGGGTGATGATTACTAGCAAATCAAAAATTTTCAGGTTATTATTCCTCTATGAAAAATTTCAACATTGAACAACTTATAGTAGGGGAGCTTGATACCAACTGCTGGATATATCCCCTGGATACTGAAACAGAAGCCGCACCCGAATTGGGCGCCCCAATGAAAACCGATGGTAAAGCAGCGCCGCAGAATGACCGTACAACACATTCAGGATACTGCGCCTTAATCGATCCCGGCGAAAACGCCCGTATGATTATAGCACAACTTGAACGGTTGAATCTCTACCCCCGCTATATTCTGTTAACCCACGGCCACTTTGACCACATTGCGGCGCTCCCAGCCCTTTTTGATCATTACGGCGCCGGCCTGGAAATTGCAATACATAATAATGACCGAATCTACCTTGGTCCGGATGCCTGGGATGTTCACTGGAGAAGTTACTTCAGGGGAATAGAAAATATAGACTATATAAAAAAACAATGGCAGATTCTCCCTTCCCCTACCCGCATCCTTTCCGAAGGGGAAAGTATCGGTCCGTTCACCGTGCTGCATCTGCCGGGGCACAGCCCGGGGAGTGCAGGATTTTATGACAGGAAAAAGAACGTGCTTTTCAGCGGGGATACTCTGTTCTACCATAATATAGGCCGCAGCGATCTCCTTGGCGGCGACCCCCTGGCGCTGGAAAAAAGCCTGAGACGGCTCCTGGGCATGGATGAAGACATAGCGGTGTTTCCCGGACACGGACAGATTACCAGTATAGGGGAAGAGTGTAATTTTTACCAAATAGACAGATAAGCGGACAGCAATTTTACTTTTACAAAACTTTCTGATAAAATGCCTGCATGGGCCGGGGAAAACCCGGCGTGGAAGCGGCGGGAAGGTTTTAATGTAACTTGTGAGTTTGTTGCGCTTCGCGAATAAAACGGAGGCTAAAACCTGCAAAGCCGCGGTTTTACTTTTAAGAAATTCAACCGCTAAAGGCACGAAAAGACACGAAAAAGGAAAGTACACTACTTCCAAGTACCGTGAAAACACCCAAATTTGAAGAATTTTAACCGCTAAGTACACATCGAACCGCGAACCTTCGGTTCGATGGTTCGCGAACACGAAGGAAGGACGGAGTCCAGAGGGTTGCCCTCCAATTCTTCTTCCCTTTGTG
>JAISQR010000105.1 GCA_031274035.1 Treponema sp.
TGGTATAAATATTCATAAACATGAATATTTATACCTTACAAACTCCGAAAGCATGCCCATTGATCGGGATTTTTTGCATGAATATGCAAAAAATCCACAAGTGCAACAGGCTGCTAGCAGCCGCGGACACTTCGTGTCCGATTGCGCTATGCCTTATTCCCGCTGCCGAATATCCGTATCTTCTTCACCGTTTCCTCGTACATTGCCTGTTCCGCCTGCATGTTCAGATCCGTATAGTTGAAGCGGGAATTTTCCGCACGCACCTTATTAATTGCCGCGGTAATAACATCGGTATAGATATTCACCTTTACTATACCGCCGCGTATACAGTTACGGAAATCGTCATCGGAAAGGCCGCTGCCGCCGTGAAGCACAAGCGGAATCTTTACATTCAAACGTATTTCACCAAGGAGCGGAAGATCGATAGCAGGCGGATCCGTATAAACGCCGTGGGTGTTGCCGATGGAAACCGCAAGGAAATCAGCGCCGGTCTTTTCTATAAAATCCGCCGCAAGGGCGGGATCGGTGGATATGTTCTTGCCGCGTATACCCTCTTCATTGTAAAAACCGCCCACCTTGCCCAGTTCACATTCAAGACTAACACCCATTGGATGCGCGATTTTCGCTATTTCGGCGCTGTTCTTTACGTTTTCTTCGTAACTTAAACTTGAACCGTCGTACATAACCGAACCGAAACCGGAGCGCAGTGCGCGCATCAACACTTCAAACCTGTAGGTATGATCCAGATGTACGGCCACCGGAACTTTTGCCCTCTGTGCGGCGTCCACATAAAGGGGGACTATCCAGTCGAAATCCGCGTATTTCATCAGACCTTCCGCAATACCGATTATGATGGGAGAATTACAATCCTCCGCCGCCCGTATATAGGCGCGTATCATTTCCAGGTTCACACCGTTATAATAACCAACTCCGTAGCCCCGCTTCTGGGCGTCCGCAAGAATTTCCTTCATTAAATAAAGGGCCATGATTACTCCTCTTAATTTTATAGAATATATTGTTTTATACTATTTGTTAAGTAGCGGGTTATTACTCGAATTCAAAAACTAACATTGTAAAACAATTTTTGATTTTTATACCGTTTTCAAGGATAAGCCGCCTATGCTATAATTACAGGCAGGGAAGGTAGAAAATGTCCCGGAAAAAACAGACTATTCATAAACAGTATTATATTCCCCAATGCTTACAAAAGCAGCTTGACCGTATACAGGACTATCCTCTTACCATTATCGAAGCTCCGTCCGGCTTCGGAAAGACCACGGCTGTCCGTGAATATACCAGAGGGCAGCCCGATGTTCAAACGTACTGGTATACGTGCATAAGGGAATCTTCTTCAAAATCATGGAGGGGCATAGCGGCGCTTTTTGAGGCGGTAGACGGAAGAATTGCCGATGGGCTTGTGAAACTTCAAACCCCGGAACCGGATACGCTGCCGGATATGGCGGACCTCCTCCGCCAATGCCGTTGCAGGCACGCAACATATCTAGTGATCGATAACTATCAGTTATTTACAAGCAAAATACCCCAGGATATTATCAACGTCCTTTCGGTTCATGGGAACGAGAAACTCCATATTATCGTGATTACCCAACTCCTTACCGCGGTAAGAAATGTAACGGTTCATACGCCCCGTATACTGATTATTGGTACGGCCAGTTTCCGCTTTAATATGGAAAGTATAGGCCGTTATTTCAAGATGGAGGGGCTGCATATCGCGGACGAAGACCTTGAGAGGATTCAAAAAAACACCGGAGGTTGGATAGCGGCTATCCGCTTACGGCTTATCAACTACCGCAATTCGCTTAATTTTACTGAACCAGAGTCTATGGACAGCCTTATTGAAAGCGCTGTCTGGAACCGGCTTGATAAAACAGAACGGGAATTTTTTTTGGGCCTTTCCCTCCTGGAAAAGTGCAGCCCCGCGCAGGCCGCTATTATAGCCGGAGAAAACAGGCTGCCGGAAAAAATAAACGCCCTGTTACAGTCAAATGTTTTTATATTTTTTTACCATGATTTGTATTATATGCACAGCCTCCTGCGGGATTACCTCCGTACAATCCTTGCCCGTGATTATGATAAAAGTTTCCACAAAACCATGATCCGCCGGGTAGCGGAGGTTTCCGCCCAGGCGGGGGATGATTACGAGGCCATGCTTTTTTATTATCAAATTGGGGATTATGATGCGATTCTATCGCGGTTTTACCGGTATGAATATCTGAACAATGCACCGGAACTGGGCGTCTATGATTTTATTGCCCTGGTCGTACAAACGTGTCCCGATGAGGTACTCCGCAAATACCCCCGTGCTTTGCTTGACTTTGCCTTTCACCTGGTTCTCCATGACAAGGACGCTGAATTTAAAAAGAGTATGACGTTTCTCAGGGAAACCCTAACCCAGGCGCCGCTTATGACGGAGGCGGAACAGAGGCGGATTGAAGGGGAAATTGCCCTTGTCATGTCATTTACGGCTTTCAATGATATACGGAAGATGAGCGAATGGGACCGGCGGGCGCTGGAACTATTTGACGGGAAGCCGAGCCGGTTCCTGCTTCCCCATTCCCCCTGGACCTTCGGCAATGCTTCGGTACTATGCCTCTTTTGGAGCGTTTCCGGGGAATTGGAACAGGAACTGGAAGCCATGGACGAGTGTATACCTATTTATTCCAGGGTCGTAAACGGACACGGAACCGGAGCGGACAGTATGATGCGGGCGGAAGCCCTGTTTTTAAGCGGTAAAGACGCGGACGCGGAGGCGCTCTGTTATAAAGTACTGTACCTTGCGGAAGGAGAATGGCAGACCAGTATCTGCATCTGTGCGGAATTTATCCTGGCCCGCATTGCCCTGTTCCGGGGTGATGGCGAAGCATACTTCCGGGGAATAGAACGTATCAGACAGCGGGGGGAACAGCACGGGCTCTTTTATATCCGCATGGCGGAGCTCTGTACCGCCGCCCTTTCCCTCGCCCTGGGAAACCTTGATGAAATTCCTTCGTGGCTTACCGAAGCGGAAAGTATCCAGAAGCTGCTGAGCCGTCAGGCTGTTCCCTTTGGTTTTATTGTTTATGGAAGATTCCTTTTGCTGAAAAAAAGGTATAAGGATTTAACGGGTATAGCGGAGGCTCTGTTGGATGGAACCGGTGTGCCGTATATGCTTCCCCGTCTCTATGGGATGATCTACCTGGCTCTGGTAAAACAGAAAAAGGGAATGCCGGCGGATGCGGACGTGTGGATTAACCAGGCTCTGGAAACCGCTCTAAAAGACAGGGTGTATATGCCCTTTGCCGAGCAGGGGCCTTTGCTCCGGCGTCTTTTGAAAGGTAAAAGACGGGCCGGGAAACACCAGGAGTTTGCCGCCCTGGTAAGTCTTTGCAAGCGGCAGGAAGCGGGAGTGAAGGGGATAGAAAGATTCTTTCAGGTAGAAAAAACACCCCTCTCCGTGCGGGAAAGGGAAGTTGCCCTTTTGGCGCGGAAACGGTATTCAGTCCGGGATATTGCGGAAGAATGTTTTATTTCGGAACATACGGTTAAAACCCTGTTAAGTACTATCTACCGGAAACTTGACATTCATTCCAGAGCGGAACTGGAAAACAAAGTTTTTTAAAACAGGGACAGACTCCGAATGCGCGAAGCGCAACAAACTCCGAATACTCGAAGAGTACAGCATGCCCATTGATCGGGATTTTTTGCATATTCATGCAAAAAATATACAAGTGCAATCGGACACGAAGTGTCCGCGGCTGCTAGGAGCGTTGCGCTTTTTTTTGTCGATCTGACATTAATTAAAGAATTAAAATTTCAATTTATGATATTTTTATGTACTTAACATCTTAAAAATCGATAAAATTGAATCTTTTTATTCTTTATTTTTACCGGTTATTGATTCTTTTTTATCTATGGGCTAAGATATGGACGATAATGACAGCAGGTTTATATTAAGGAAACTACTATGAAAAAAGGTACGGAGGGCGGCAGGCAAAAGCGGACCGCGCCCAGGCAGGCAAGGCTTGTCCTGGAAGACGGTTTTGAATTTTCAGGATGGTCCTTCGGAAAGCCCCGATCCCAGGCGGGGGAGGTTGTCTTTACTACCGGTATGACCGGCTATCCGCAATCGCTTACGGACCCCAGCTTTAGGGGGCAGATACTCGTGGCAACGTATCCCCTGATGGGGAATTACGGCATACCCCTGGATAGGAAAAGCGGCGAGCCGTTTTTTGACGCCCAGGGCATCCCGCTTCATTTTGAATCGCCTGCGGTGCAGGTATCGGGGTTTGCGGTAAGCGAGGAATGTGAAGAACCCAGCCATTTCGCCGGCGCCTCAACGCTTTCGCTCTGGCTTGAAAAGAACAATGTGCCCGGTATTTACGGCATTGACACCCGCGCGCTTACCAAGCGCCTGCGTGAACACGGCGTCATGCTGGGGAAGATACTGGTTGAAGGCTGCCGGGATACGACTATGGATTCAGGTGTTATAGCGCACCCGGTGGCTGAGGTTTCAGGCAGGGGGGTTACCACGTATTACCCGGAAGGGGCGGAGGGTGCGCTTCCGAGGATCGCGCTTATAGACTGCGGCGCCAAGGCGAATATACTCCGCTGCCTTCTTGCCCGTAAGGCGATCGTGATACGCCTTCCCTGGAATCATGACCTTGAGGGCATAGATTACGACGGCCTCTTCCTCTCTAACGGCCCCGGCGATCCCAAGACCTGCGGTAAAACAATAGCTATGGTAAGAAAAGCCTTTGACTATGGTAAGCCCATCTTCGGTATCTGCCTGGGGAACCAGATCATGGCCTTGGCCGCGGGCGGCGATACCTACAAGCTGCCATACGGACACCGCGGTCAGAACCAGCCCTGCACCGAAGTTGGTACGAAGCGCTGCTATATCACAAGCCAGAATCACGGTTATGCGGTTCGCGGGGAAAGTCTGCCCCAAAACTGGGAGCCGTGGTTTATCAATGCCAATGACGGCACTATCGAAGGTATACGTTCCACAGCGGGGCCCTTCTCCGCGGTTCAGTTCCACCCCGAAGGCTGCCCCGGACCCAGGGATACGGAATTCTTGATAGACAGATTTTTAGAAGAGGCGGGAAGCGCCCTGAAAATTCACGGGAAATAACCGGTGATGCTGAGGACCCGCGTTAGAATAATATGCAAGGTATTTTATTCTAACGCGGGTACTTGGTTGTTTTAGTTGTTTTAAAGGAAATATCTTATGGTAAGGAAAGTTTTGGTTCTAGGTTCCGGCGGCCTTAAAATCGGCCAGGCCGGTGAATTTGACTATTCAGGTTCCCAGGCGCTCAAGGCGCTTAGGGAAGAGGGGATAGAAACTGTCCTAATCAACCCTAATATAGCGACCATACAGACCAGCGAAGGCATGGCGGACAGAACCTACTTTCTGCCGGTTACGCCTCTGTTTGTGCGGCAGGTTATCGAGAAGGAGAAGGTTGACGGTTTGCTCCTTTCGTTTGGCGGGCAGACCGCCCTCAACTGCGGCGTTGCCCTTGAACGGGATGGAACCCTCTACAAGTACGGCGTTAAGGTTCTGGGTACGCCGGTCAAGGCGATTGAGGATACCGAGGACAGGGAGCTTTTTGTTAAACGGCTTAACGAGATAGGCGCCAAGACCCCGCGCAGCGCCGCGGTTACCGATACGGAGGCGGCCGTTGAAGCGGCGGAGCGTATAGGCTACCCGGTTATGGCGCGTATCGCCTATGCCTTGGGCGGGGCCGGTTCGGGGATATGCCGGAACGAAGCCGATCTACGGCGGAAATGTGATCGGGTCTTTGCAAGGGGCAGCGAGGTCGGATCGCTGCCCCAGGTACTGGTAGAGGAATGGCTGGGGGGTTGGAAGGAAATTGAATATGAGGTCGTGCGCGATATATACGACAACTGCATCACGGTATGTAACATGGAAAATTTCGACCCTCTGGGCATACATACCGGGGAAAGCATAGTCGTGGCGCCTTCCCAAACCCTCACCGATTCCGAGTACCACAAGCTCCGCCGTATTGCTATCGAGGTGATACGCCATCTTGGTATACTGGGCGAATGTAATATTCAGTACGCACTGGACCCCTATTCCGAAGATTACCGGATCATTGAGGTGAATGCGCGGCTTTCCCGTAGTTCGGCCCTTGCCTCAAAAGCCACAGGCTATCCCCTGGCCTTTGTCGCGGCCAAGCTGGCCCTGGGCTATTCCCTTGCCGATATTGAAAACCGCATCACCCGCGTAACCAAGTCCTGCTTTGAGCCTGCCCTGGATTACTGCGTTGTCAAGGTTCCCCGTTGGGATCTTGCCAAATTCAAGAATGTTGAAAACCGCATAGGTTCGGAGATGAAGTCCGTGGGGGAAGTAATGTCCATAGGGCGGAATTTTGAGGAAGCCATTCAGAAGGCTCTGCGCATGACCGGCATCGGCGTGCCCGGACTTGCCTGGGATGATACATTCTGCGGTTATGGTTTTGAGGTTAAAGATATAAAGGACAAGCTGGCCAAACCTACCGACAGGCGCATCTTCGTTATTTACCGCGCCCTCCAGGAAGGCTGGACCGTGGATCGGATACACCGCATTACCAAAATAGACAAGTGGTTTCTTTACAAGATAGCTAACTGCCTTGAAACGGAGAAGAAACTGCGGGAGGCGGGAAAGGGGAAAGGGGGAACCGGAGCGAATGGGGGCGGGGCGGAAAGGCCCCCGGCTTTACCGGCAGCGGGCCCTTCGCACCTGATTGACCGCGAACTTCTTGCCAAAGCGAAAAGGCTTGGGTTCTCTGACGCCCGTATTGGAACCTTTCTTGGCCTTAAAGAAGCCGATGTCCGCAGTCTCCGTGAGGAGTACCGCATACGGCCTGCGGTTAAGCAAATAGACACCCTTGCGGCGGAGTATCCCGCCAGGACCAATTACCTCTATATGACCTACGGGGCTTCGGGGCAGGGTAGCGGCGCGGCGGATGACATTCAGGGTTCAGGCAGGGGCGTTCTTGTTCTTGGTTCGGGGGCCTACCGCATAGGCAGCAGCGTAGAGTTCGACTGGTGCTGCGTCAATGCGGTGGATACCGCCCGTAAGCTGGGCCGCCATTCAATAATGGTGAACTGCAACCCCGAGACCGTTTCCACAGACTACGACATGTGCGACCGGCTTTACTTCGAGGAACTGAGCCTTGAGCGGATACTGGACATCTATGAACGGGAACACCCTGACGGCGTAATACTCTCTATGGGCGGGCAGATCCCCAACAACCTGGCGACCAAACTCTACGATGCGGGTGTTCTTATCTACGGTACAACCCCGCAATCCATAGACATGGCCGAAGATCGGAACAAATTCTCCGCGCTTCTTGACCGGCTGGGCATTGAGCAGCCTGAATGGAAGGAACTTATCAGCCTGGATTCAGCCAAAAATTTTGCCGCCGCGGTAGGCTACCCCGTGCTTATACGCCCAAGCTATGTGCTTTCCGGCGCCGCCATGAATGTTGCCTGGGATGATGCCAGCCTTGAACAATTCCTCAATCTTGCGGTGGATGTTTCCTCTGAACATCCTGTAGTTATTTCAAAATTTGTTGAGAATTCCAAGGAGATCGAGATTGACGCGGTGTCCAAGCGCGGTGAAATTCTTTTCCATGCGATCACCGAACACATAGAAAACGCAGGTGTACATTCGGGCGATGCAACGGTGGTACTTCCCGCGCAGAGGCTCTATATAGAAACCGTAAGGAAGATACGCAAGATAAGCGCGGAAATTGCCCGCGCGCTCAACATTACCGGCCCCTTCAACATACAGTTTCTGGCCCAACGCAACCGTGTACGGGTTATCGAATGCAATCTCCGGGCCAGCAGGAGCTTTCCTTTCTGTTCCAAGGTAAGCAAGGTGAATATGATAGATATGGCGGTACGGGCCATGCTGGACAGTGAAGGCGGGGATATAGGAAAGGCCCCCGCCTCGGCACTGGAACTGGAATGGGTTGGCGTCAAGGCGGCCCAGTTCAGTTTTTCGCGGCTGCACGGAGCGGATCCGGTAAGCGGCGTTGAAATGGCCAGCACCGGCGAAGTGGCCTGCATCGGAGGCGAGCTTTCCGACGCGTTCCTCAAGGCCCTGCTTTCCGTGGGCTACCGTATGCCTAAAAAACGCATACTCCTCTCTACCGGCCCTATTGAGGATAAACTTGACTTTCTCGATTCCGCACGTAAATTGGTGGAAATGGGCTATGATCTCTACGCATCACGCGGTACGGCAAAATTCCTTGCCGCAAACGGCGTAAGCGCGGCAAGTCTTAACTGGCCGCTTGAATCCAAGGAACCGAATATTGCCGGTTTTATCAAGCGCCGCGAAATCGACATGATCATCAATATCCCCAAGAATAACCGCGAGACGGAACTGAAAAACGATTATATCATACGCCGTATGGCCGTAGACTTTGATATTCCTCTTTTTACCAATATCAAGGTTGCACGGGAATTCATCGACGCCCTTGCCTTTGAAAAACAGAAGGGGCTTGAGATTAAGGCGTGGGAAGAATACCGGTAGGGGCGGGATTTATAGACAGCGCTTTTAAGAAAAACAACCACTAAAGGCACGAAAAGACACGAAGGTTTTGGTGAGAAAATACTCTACGGCCTAAAACATTAATTTTAAGCCGCAACTTTTATTCGTGCCGAAGGGGTTTAATACCCAAGAGTCCGCTCGCGGGGGAGCTTCAGGGTGAGGTATGTTGATTGGGCCTTACGCTGTGCTGCCTTAATTGGAAAGACGTGCTTTCGCACGCTTTATTGGAATGCGCGGGTGTAATACCCCGCCCTTTAGTTTAGGGCGAAAGTTTAAATTTTTGCCGCAGATGGCGGGGTATGAAACCGCGCAGTATTGATAATTTCCTATCCATCGACAGATTTTTTCGGATCGAAAAAATCTGATACCTCGCCCTAAAGGGCGAGGTAGTTCATTGAGCATCCTTTGCGCCATTGGCGGTTGTTTTCTTTTTGTGCATTTCGTGTTTTTTTGTGGTTAAAAGTAAAACCGCTGATTCACAACAAATATCTCTTGACACAAATATTCTATCTTTGTATACTATAAAAACCTTTTGGGGGTGTAGCTCAGTTGGCTAGAGCGTTTGAATGGCATTCAAAAGGTCAGGGGTTCAATTCCCCTTACCTCCAGATTATTTTCTTGTAGGATAAGGAAAGGTCATAAAAGGCTAAAGGTTTCTTTCTAAGTATGGGAAAACGAACCGTTTTTTTAAGTGGTTTATGACTTTTCCGTTATTCCTTCCTCTGTTTTTCCCAGAGAACCAAAATTCCCCCAAACCGCTTAGGCGGGTCTTAAACCATAGGCGATACCCCCAGGCTGTCTGAAACCTAGCAGCCTGTTGCACTTGTGGATTTTTTGCATATTCATGCAAAAAATCCCGATCAATAGGCATGCTTTCGGAGTTTGTGGGGCTTCAGCAAAAAACGATGTAAGTTTCAGGAGGGCAGCCTAAATTGCTTCCCCATATCAGGTGGGAATGGGCTCATTATGCCCGTTCCCCCGTCCGTCCCCACCCCCCAGCGAGAATAATCTCTTCACATCATAGGCCAAGGTTACCAAGTCCCATTCGGTCCCTACCCTCTCCAGACCCCTCAGTAAAAACTGCCAGACCCCTCGAACCGCAGGTTCGACGCCGCTTGGATTGTTTGCGAAGGGTACATACCCAAGA
>JAISQR010000117.1 GCA_031274035.1 Treponema sp.
CTCTGGCGCCAGAAATGATCCGGAATGAAGGCACTGAGGGCAATTATGAAAAGCAAAAGCAGGATTGTGAGCGGAAGGCGGCGGCGGGACTGCTCGAAAAAAAGGGGAAATACTATAAAGCGTTGAAAGCCACGGTGCTCGGAGACGATTTATATGCCAATTACGGCACTTGCAAGGCGGTTCTCGACCGGGGCCTGAGCTTCATCTTCACCTGTAAAGACGAATCGCACCCGTGGATAGCGGAACAAGTTGCGTGGGGTATAAGCGAAACGCGGGAAACTACCGTCTGGACGGGGAGATGCCACCTTGAATACCGCTATAAGTGGATAAACGGCGTTGAAAACCGCGCCGCTGGTGAAAAATTGACGGTAAATTACCTGTATTTCGAGATATACAACAGGGAAACGGGTAAAATCACGTGTAAAAACAGTTGGATTACCGATAAAGTGGTAGCTAAAGAGAATGTTAAGCTGCTTACGGAGTGCGGCCGCGCCCGTTGGAAGATAGAGAACGAAAACAACAATGTCCTGAAGAACTGCGGATACCATCTCGAACACAACTTCGGACACGGGAAAAACCACGCCAGCGAGGTCTACTGCGTGTTGAACCTGCCGGCGTTTCTGGTTCACGGCCTGACGATACTGTGCGATGAAGACTTTATAAAAGCCCGCGGATATTTCGGGCGGCGTGATGAATTCTATAACGCTCTGCGCACCTTCTTCTGGGCTTTTGAGTTTCAAACATGGGAAGACCTTCTGTTTTTTGTTAGCGCCCACGCCAGAGGCGGCTAAAAGTAAAATTACTGGTTCCGGCGAAACGGCCCCTCCTCCTCGCTCAATAAACCGCTCCGCACGCGCTTCTATGCGCCCAACCTCAGGCGGCGGCCGTTCATAATCCGCCCCCGTCATCCGCCCCTTCAGTTCCAGCGCCTCTTTTATCGTCTCTTTCATCCCGGCGCTCCACTCCTTGTCCGGGCTGCCCAGGCCCGTTTCAAAGTTCTTCAGCTCTCTTAAAAGATGCGCTCCCACGCATATCTGATGCCATTCCGCCGGGGTTTTCAATCGCGCCGCTAAACAATCCGCTCACCAGCGTCGCTAACGGCAGCCCTTCGGGGAATTCCCGCTCTATCGTTTCGTAATTCCGATGTTCCGACGGCATCAGGTAGGTTAAACCATCGTTCTGCCATACGTACATCCAGTGCTTCTTCCCGTTGACATGGCAGCCGGTCTCGTCCGCACCCACTACCGCGCTCCGTTCTATCCTCCGCTTGATTTCCCGATACGCCCCGCCGGCCTTCTCCGCCATCTCTTCAAGAACGGCGTCTACCGTCCCCTCGGACAGCGGCAGCCCTATGACGCTGCCGAATAAATCCGTAACGCGCCGGTACGGCAGATACTGGTATACCGAATTATTAGTGTAAAATCCACATCGAAGCGACACCCCGCTTGTTACAGGCCCAGTACCGCACCCGCAATTCCCGCCGCGGCTATGTAGATAACCGGATTTTTTTTGAATTTGTGGATAGCAAGGAAAAGTACCATGAAGAGGATACATTCACGCCAGCGCAGATATTCGTACCACAGAACAGCAGAACCGTTGTACAGCGACAGCTTGATTGCGCCTAAACCAGCGGCTGCCAGCAAGCCTGCGGCCGCGGGGCGCAGCCCGTTAAAAACCGCCTTGACCATCGTGTTTTCCTTGAATACGGTAAGGACGCGGGCAATGATGATGATGATGATAATGGAAGGGCAGATAAGCCCCAGCATGGCGCATAAGACGCCCGGAATATACATGTAACGGAAGCCGGTATAGGCGGCGGTGTTTACCCCTATCGCGCCCGGCAGGGATTGGGCTACGGCAAACATATTGCCCACCATCTCGTGGGTCAGCCAATCGGACTTATCCGCTAAGTCAAAGAGGAACGGCAGGGTAGCAAGCCCGCCGCCCACGGCGAAAAGGCCAATCTGGAAAAAAACGCCAAAGAATAAGAGCAGCTTCACTGATCTTCCTTATAAATGGACCTTCCGGCCTTTTCCGCGTTGTCTTCGTTGGCATTTTTTTCTCCCGCGGCCGGCTGCATACTGCCGGAACCGGCCTTCCTTCCAGAGCGGTACAGGAAGAAGCCCGCAATGCCGGCCGCGGCAACCAGCAAGACCGGCGAAGCGCTTAACACGGCGGAAAGCGCAAACGCGGCGGTAAAGATAACAACAGCCTTAATATCTTTAAACACACCCTTAAAGAGTTTAAGCACGGTATCAAGAACCAGAGCGCCCACCGCTACACGGATGCCGGTAAAGGCATGCTGAACAAGCGGATACTCGGCAAAATTCTCCATAAAAATGGCAATCGCGGTAATAAGGGCAACACCGGGAAGCACAAAGCTCAACGTAGCAAGCACGCCCCCAAGCGGGCCCTTTTGTTTGCAGCCTACAAATGTAGAAATATTCACCGCGATAATCCCCGGCGTAATCTGGGCTATAGTGTAATAATCCATTACCTCTTCCATAGTGATCCAGCCCCTCTTCCTGATAAGCTCCCGTTCAAGTACCGGAAGCATAGCATAACCTCCGCCGAAGGTCGTGCATCCCATCTTTAAAAAAACAACGATAATTTCCAGGTACGATTTCACTTTTCCTTCTTTATAATAAGATGCAGTTCCTCAAGCTGTTTTGCCGTAGCTTCGCTCGGGCTCTCGTCCATAAGGCTCTGCGCAAATGAATTTTTAGGAAAGGCGATGACTTCCTTGATCGAAGTTTCCCCCGCCATGATCATCACCAAACGGTCGAGTCCCGGAGCAATGCCCCCATGCGGAGGGGCCCCGAACTTGAAGGCGTTTGTAAGAAAACCGAACTTTTTTTCCGCGTCCTCTGCGTTGATCCCTGCAATGCTGAAAATACGTTTCTGGAGTTCGCTGTCATGAATACGGATAGAACCCGACGCAAGCTCGCAGCCGTTGAGGACAAGGTCATAGAGATCGCCAAGTACGCTGCCGGGGTCCTGCTCCAGCGTTGCGTGGAACTGCTCCTGGGGCCAGGAAAAGAGATGGTGCGCGGCTTCCCAGCGGTTTTCCTCCTCGTTCCATTCAAAGAGAGGAAAGTCAACAATCCAGACAAATTCAAAACGGGGGCCTTCGCCGTCTTTAGGAAGGATAAGGCCCAGATCCCTGCCCAGCTTTGAACGTACCGCCCCCAATGCGGTATTGGCGGTCTTCCGGCGGGCGTCAGCCGCTATAAGGATAAGGTCTCCGGGTTTTGCCCCCAGTCCCCTGATGATCTCCGCGGCATTGGCGGTAAAGAATTTGGAAACGCCCCCTTCAAGTACAGGCGCTTCTTCCGTACCGTTCACCTTCATCCAGGCAAGACCTTTGGCCTTGTAGACCTTGGCCTGGGCTTCAAGCTCTTCGATCTGCTTACGCGAGTAAACGGCCTGTCCGGGTACAACCAGGGCTTTAACCGCGCCGCCTGCCAGTCTGACGCCTTTTGTTATGGCTTCGGCCTTTTCCGCTTCGCCCTGGGCCAGCGCGTCCTTAAAAGCCTGAAAGGAGCCTGCTTCAACATAAGGGGAAAAGTCCTGCATGGGCAGACTGAAACGAAGATCGGGCTTGTCCGATCCGTAAAGCTCCATTGCCTGGGCATAGCTTAGACGTGTAAAACAGGCCGGAAGATCGCGGTTAAGAACTTTTTTAAAGATATGGCCCATAAGCCCTTCGGTCATAACAAGAATGTCTTCCCTGCCGGTAAAGGACATCTCAATATCGATCTGGGTAAACTCCGGCTGCCTGTCGCCCCGGGCGTCCTCGTCGCGGTAACAGCGGGCAATCTGGAAATATCTGTCAAAACCCGATACCATAAGGAGCTGCTTGTAGAGCTGCGGCGACTGGGGCAGCGCATAGAACTGCCCCGGATAGAGACGGGAAGGGACAAGGTAGTCGCGCGCGCCTTCCGGCGTCGAGCGTATGAATGTAGGCGTTTCGATCTCGTAAAAGCCCTGGGCCGTCATATACTCCCGCACGGCAAAGGCTGTTTCGCTGCGCAGACGTATCTTGTTCTGCATGGAAGCCGAACGGAGGTCGAGATAACGGTACTTGAGCCGCAGTTCCTCCTTGGCCTCCGATTCATCATCAATTTGAAAGGGAAGCGTTTCAGAGCGGTTAAGGATGAGTATTTTCCGGGCTAGCACTTCAATTTCGCCGGTAGGCATATCAGGGTTCACCATGCCGCCGGGCCGCCTCCGCACCCGGCCCTCGGCGGCTATGCAGAATTCATTCCGCAATTCCTGCGTTACCAAGGACAGACGCTCCCATTCATCTGTGTCCATTCCCTCAGGGTCAACTACAATCTGGGTTATACCGTAGCGATCCCGCAGATTGATAAAAGAAATGCCCCCGTGATCCCGTTTCCGGTGGACCCATCCGTTAAGAATAACCGTTTTTCCCTCATCTATGCCCCGCAGTTCTCCGCAGGTACTGGTACGCTTCATTACTTCCATAATGTAAATATATCACGGAGGGAAGCTCAAGGCTAGGAGTTTGTGGGGCTTTGCGCATAAAATAGTATAAATATTCATATTTATGAATGCAAACCGAAGGTTCGATTATACCTTGCAAACTCCGAAAGCATGCCCATTGATCGGGATTTTTTGCATAAATATGCAAAAAATCCACAAGTGCAACAGGCTGCTAGAGGTTCCAGGGGTATGGCCGGCCGTGTTTTGCTATATCCTGAACCGCGCGATTTCCCGCACTAAGACCGCAATGCTCTGCTTGTTCTCTTGGCTTATCTCCGAAACCCGGGAGATAGCCGTATTGATCTGGTCCATTCCTACGGCAACCTCGTTCATACCTGTAGTCAAATCCGCGGTCAGGGCTTCCAGGTTCTTCCCTTCTGTTATTACTTCCTGGCTTCCAATCCGCATCTCCTGAGACCTGGACTGCACGTTTTGGGTAAGCAGCGTCGAATTCCGTATCATGTCCAGAATCTCTTTACTTCCCGCATCCTGTTGTTCCATGGTCTTCAAGATATGCTGTTCCTGGGTTACCACCGTGTTCACCCGGCCGTCAATATCCTCAAAATGGACGATGACATCCCCGGCGGACGCATAAATTCGTTTAATGGATTCGGTGATACGGGTTACCGCCCTGGAGATGATCGTAACCTGTTCCGCGGAAGACTCCGCCAGGCGGTGGATCTCATCCGCCACTACCGCGAACCCCGATCCCGCGCTTCCCGCGTGAGCCGCTTCTATGGCGGCGTTCATCGAAAGGAAATTCGTCTGGCTTGCGATACGCCGAATAACGCCGCTGATCTCCAGCAGATTCGCGGACTCTTCCGCTACTTGCTGAATCTCCTGGGAAACCTCTTGTAAGCGGAGCTTCCCTTGTTCCGACGCACGGGCCAAGTCTTTCACGTTCTGTTCATTATGGAGCAAGGATCGGGTTTGGAGGCAATCTGAGCGGTCATCCGCTCAATCGCGGCGGAGGAATGGGAAACGCTTTGGAACTGTTCTTCAATATGAAGATTGATGGCGTTGACGTTCTGGACGATCTGGCCCATGACCGCGTTGGTTTCGTTTACCCCGGCGGCCTGGGTAAGGGCTTTATTCCGCATCCCCTGGGCATTGGTACTGATCTGGTATACCGCCGCGGCGGATTGGGACAT
>JAISQR010000223.1 GCA_031274035.1 Treponema sp.
TTTGAAGGCAAGAAAGTGGCGCTCTTTACGTGGGAGGGGAAGCCGTATCAAAAAGGGAGTACGCAACACGTTTTTTGTGTGAGGCATATGTACCATGTACAGAAAATAACCAAGGCCTACAACAAAAAGCCCCACGCTTATTACTGGTACATAAACAAAAACGGCGAGATGTATTTGCCGTATCTGCCCAGGATTGCTGAGAATGACGGGCTTACTTTTGAAGAGTTTGAAGATTGGTTTTTTGAATACCCTGAAGGCGATATGGGTATTTTGCATTTTACTGATTTTCTATATTAGGGGAGGAAAAAATGAAGGGTATTTTAGTAACGACAGCGGGAAAAATATCGGTAACGGATTATTCCTTTGAAGACTTTAGGCAACACCTAAATGGCGGATACATAGAGATTGTCCGCCCAAGGCGATTAGACGAAAAGTTTTGCATGCTGATAGATGAAGATGGATTGAGCCGCGATTTACCAATGAACACATTAGGCAGTTATCTTTACCAAACCGATATTCATGGTCATCCCATTGTAGGGGATATTTTTATCGTCAGACTAAACGGCCCGGAGCTGGAGGGCCTTACGGAAAAAGAGGCAGATGAACTGCTGGCATCTTTTCAGCAGCTGAATTTTGTGGAGGGTTAATTTATGCCATTAAAGAAAGCAGCCGGAAATATGTATTCATGGATTACCCACACATGGAATCCTGTCCGGGGTAAATGCCCCTATGAATGTTCGTACTGCTATGTGGGCCGCCGGGGTGAGCAGAAACCGCTTCACATTGATGAAAAGGAACTGCGGGTGGACCTTGGGGAAGGAAACTTTATATTTATCTGTTCCGGGTGTGATTTGTTTCACCCCAATGTTCCGGAGGAGTGGATAGAGCGGGTACTCGATAGGACCCTTCAATTTCCCAGAAACCGGTATTTATTGCATACCAAAAACCCAGGCAGGATTTGCCGGTTTACAGATCGACTGAATGACCGGTACACAGCTTGTGTCACCATCGAAACGAACCGTGAATACGGGAAATATAATGTAAGCAATGCTTATCCCACATGGGCCAGGGCTGTAGAAATACTCGCAGTAAAATTGCCCAGGATGATAACAGTAGAACCGATTATGGATTTTGACACTGATGTTTTCGCACACTTCATTCTGAACGCAAATCCAGTCCAGGTAAATATCGGCGCCGATAGCGGCTGGAACGGTCTTCCGGAACCGTCCCGGGAGAAGGTGGAGGAACTTATTGAACGGCTGGCCCCTTATACCAAAATTGACTTAAAAACCAACCTCCGGCGTATATTGCCGGAAAGCAGGTACTATGGGAACGCCTAAAAAAGGCCCAGAAAGGCCAAAAATCGTACTGGTAGGTAGCAGGATCGCTTCAAAAGGTAATTCCACCCGAAAAGCCAAAAAACCCCGCTCTACACGCCGCTATTTTGAAGTCAAAATACGGATTCCCACGGAAGATTTTGTCCGGGGGCAGTCATATTTCCATGAGGAAAAATACCTGTCCCGTTATGTGCTGGACGCCTATTTGGAAAAAGTGAACCGCGCCGAGGCGAATGACAAAAAGGCACGCATTAAAAAACTTCTTACCGATGAAGATCTATTATTGTCGGTATTAACGCACATGCAAGAAACCGGAAAATTGAAACCTATTGGGATAAAGGATTTGGGATAATGGCGGAGAAAAGGATGTTTTCCAAAAGAGTAATAAGCAGTGACGCGTTTCTCGATATGTCGGCGACCGCGCAGTTATTTTATTTCCATCTTTCCATGATGGCAGATGACGACGGTTTTGTAGACAGCACCCGTTCCGTCATGCGGTCCGTGGGGGCAACGTCGGAAGACATGAATGTACTTATCGAAAAGAAATTTATCATTTATTTCCCCAGAGAAGGTGTGTCAGTAATTCGGCACTGGAATGTCTCAAATAGTATCCGCAGAGATATGTATAAAGAAACCAAATATAAAGAATTAAAAATCAAATTATCTATAGATGAGTACGGCGCGTATACGTTACAAGAACGTAACGAACCTGTGCCGGAACCGTTACAAGACCGTAACGAAAGTGTAACACAGATTAGATCAGATCAGGATAGTATAGATCAAGATCAGAAGAGAGAGAGAGAAGAAGCCTCCCCCGATTTTTCCGCTGATGATGCTTTACACCCTGGGAAGAAAGATATTGTTTCTCGGGTTGACCATCACCGGAAACATTGGGAGAGCTGCCAGCTTCCTCCCGCGCCCGTCATTGTGAACATGGACGAATTGAACCGCATAAAGCCCACAACGGATTCCTTCGCCGTTGAAAAAATAGACGAGGCTATTACAAACTTTTCGGCTGTTGTTTTACAGCCCAATTTCAATGCGGAGATTTTACCGGGCGGACATATTCCTAATTTCAAGAATTTTTTAATTCGGTGGGTTGACCGATTCACGAACGAGGCAAAACCTCTTGAAGTTTATGGCCCAAAGGCAAAGGCAAAACCACCGCCTGGCAGAGGGCCAGATTGGGGCGGTGCCGTTTCAATGGGGAGCGGAGTCAAGGCAAAAAAATTTAATGGGGGGAAATGATGAATGATAATGTGGCAAAACCAATCGGAGAAGTTCTTAATCCTTTTCTTGAGAGAATTCGTAATTTTGAAATAACGCCGGAAATGGAAGCCCGGCAACTGGAATTTGAACGTGAGGATGAAGCGCGGCGGTTATGGGAAGCCAAGGAAGCGGAGGAAAGGCGCCTTGATAAAATACGAATACCCAAGCGATACCGGGGCTTAACTCTGGACGAATACCCTGTCCGTTCTGAAGCGCAAGAAAGCGTTGTCCAGTATCTGCGGGGATATATCAACCGCGATTTATCAATCATGGAAAACCTGATAATCCACGGCTATCCGGGAACCGGAAAAACCCACATGATGTGCGCCTTTCTTCAATGGTGCGGAAAGTACCGCGGGGAATACTGGAAACTTTCCAGTATCATGCGAAGGGCAAAGGGCAATTTCTCTTCTCAGGAAGAAACAGAAGAACATTTTCTTGGACAGCTTTCAGAAATACCAATACTGATTATTGATGAAGTGGGTAGGGCCGGGGGAACCGCCTATGAAAGTAGTTTTATGTTTGACCTACTCGATAACCGATATGACAATCTTCTCCCAACAATTCTGGTGTCAAATCTTCCCGTGGAAGGTGAAATAAGCATGACTTCATATTTGGGGATATCGGTAATGGACCGCATAAATGAAAATTCACTGGACATACCATGTGAATGGGGCAACTACAGGGACCATGCGGAAATAACAATCAGAACAAGGCTTGAACTGGAGGAGCAGGCCGATGACCAATGAAAAAGTAAATCCGGAAAGCCCGGATGAAGTGATCGGGGCTTTGCGGATAACGGGACTAAACGATTTTCAAATCAGTTTTGTCATGGCGCAGGTAGATGATTATGTCCGGATGGTCAGGGTTAGCGCCCATACAGAAGGACATAAGGCCGGATATTTGGAAGCTACATCCGGCTTATTTGGAAACAAAGAGGTACAGGAGAAAACACTATGAAGCGGAAAACAATGAACGCGGTTATCACAAAAAAGTTTAATGAATGGTCCGATTCCATTGACGATGAGGAAGTCAAGAAACTGGTAAAGAAAAACACCATAATAACCGGGGGCTGTATAGCATCGATGATCAACAACGAAAAGGTTAATGATTATGATGTTTACTTTACCAACCAGGAAACCGTTCTGTCAGTGGCCCGATATTATATCCGGAAGTTCACGGAAAAGGATAATATCAACGGCCGTAAAATCATGATTATTACCGGCATGGAATTAAACGACCCTAATTCTGAATTGGGTAAAGAAGTGGCCGCCCATGCTTCCCTCAGCGATGAAGATGAGAGCAAAGATAAGGAGCTGCTTGATTTTTATGAAGAACATAAAGGGGGCGATGAAACCGGCAGGGTTTTCATCTTTATCCGATCCGTTGGGATAGTAGCCGAAAAAGAAATCGACCTCGATGATTGTGAAAATCCCCTGGATGAGGACATTGAAAACACCGAGGATAAGGACAAGCCAAAATACCGGCCCATTTTCTTTTCCTCAAACGCAATTTCCCTGTCGGATAAAATCCAGATAGTTGTCCGCTTTTATGGTGATGCGAAACAGATCCATGAAAATTTTGACTTCATTCATGCCACTAATTACTGGACAAGTGAAAAGGGAACGATTGAATTGAACCTGGACGCTTATGAAGCCTGCCACAATAAAGAATTAATTTATGTCGGCAGTAAATATCCGGTATGCTCCCTGTTCCGCATGAGGAAATTCATCGGCCGCGGTTACACGATAACGGCCGGAGAAATTCTGAAAATCGCTATGAACATAAACGAGTTTGATCTTACAAAGGTCAAAGTTCTCCGGGATCAGCTTATTGGTGTCGATTCCGCTTATTTCAATAATCTGATCGACGCCATAAAAAGCAAGGAACAAATTGACCGGATGTACATAACGGCCCTTGTCAACAAGATGTTCAATTAAAGGGGCGGCGAAATTATTTTCAATGGAGGTTGGCATGAATAGTGTGGTGGATTTTCGTTGTTGTATGTGTCCAAATCGGAATGCGCCAATCCGGAAGATATGTCCGCCTGGTGGTCCCTCAAATAAAACGGAAACCCGTTGTCGGTTTGTCGTATCCTTTGAAGATGATAACGGGGCGCGGGTGTTTGTATCTAATGGTATTGATACTACGGGCAGGCGCTGGTTTTCAGTTTGGCAAAAAGATACAGGACATGGGACACACAGGATTAAGACGAAGTTCCTCCCTATTCGGGATACCTTCGATGAGGCCCAGCACGATTTGAATGTATATGCTGCAAAAAGGGGATGGAAAAAAGCATGATGATTTGTGTTCTTCCGTTAAGGGAAAGCAGATTAGAGGATGGTGATCTGTGTCTTTAACGGAAAAGCATATTGAGGAATATCGGAAAAAGTTAAGGGACGGCAAATATATGGAAAGGGCAATCAGCGGGGTTGCTGAAAAATTTTTAACAGAATCCGCAATGGTAATATCCTATGCGGAACCTGAAATAAACGACACGGAGGAAAAAGAAATGGCGAAAAACAGTTTGTATGATCTGAATGATCATCTGTTTGAACGGATCGAATGGCTGACGGACCAGGACATCAAGGGTGAAGCGCTTTATGAGGAAATAAGGCGAACCGAGGCAGTTGTTAAGGTCGCCGAGCAGATCAATAAAAATTCAAATCTTCTGCTCAGGGCAAAAGTAGCAG
>JAISQR010000255.1 GCA_031274035.1 Treponema sp.
TTAGCAAAAAAGCCATAAAAACCACTATTATCCGGCATCCTTACGCAGTTTGTAAGGTAAAAATCGCCTAATCGGCGGTTTTTTGAGGTTTTATGCGCGAAGCGCAACAAACTGCTAGCAGAAAAATGACGAACCCCGCCGCAGAGAGCTAAACTTGACCCACAATTCGACGATTGATTACCTGTCTTTAGAAAGAATTTAACCGGCAAGGACACAAAGGAAAAAAGATGATCACGCAGGAACAAGAAAAAACAGCTAAAAAAGTATTGTATCGCGCCTATGAAGGCCATTCATAACAAAACAGTTGAAAGACGGGGCGCGGAGCGGGCCTGCCCTTCAATTCTTCGTGCCCCGGAACCCCTGTGTTTCTTTGTGGTAAAATTTCTTCGTTCTTGGTTATTCGTTCTTACGTTATGGGTCAAGATTAGCCCAGAGAGGCGGGGTATTAGACCCCCCTTCGAATAAAAATAAGGTAAGTACTCAGGACTAATGCGGAAATCGACGGAATAGCGGGGGTTTTGGCCCGGAAGGGCCTTGCCCCTCAACGAGCCGATGGGGCAGAACCCCCGCGAACCGGTTCTTAGGTATTACACCCGCGCATTCCAATAAAAATTTTCGCCCGGCGCACACTATCCCCGCCCTTTAGCGGGGGTAGTTCATGCCTTACACTTTTCAATGATCTCTTGTATAATTTTGTCCGCGTCAGCATAATCAATTTGGCAGGTTCCTACCTGGTGGTGCCCCCCGCCGCCGTATTTAAGCAGCATGCTTCCTATATCGACTGTTGCGGTACAATTGATAATACTATAACCTACTGTAATTGCGGCGTTTGTGTTGGCACGGCCGTCTATCACCCATACGGAAATATTCTGTTCAGGGAAGAGAGTATAGATAAGGAAGCGGTTGCCCGCATAGATAGGCTCAACACCCCTCAGATCAGTATAAATGACATTCTTATCAATTTTTGAGTACTTATGAAGCATTTCTTTAAACAAGGTATCCTGTTCATAGTATACCTCCAGCCGTTCCTTGACATCCGGTATAGCAAGGATCTCATCAATATTCTTTTCGATACATGCCTTGGCAATCAGTTCCATAAGTTCATAATTGCTGATAGTAAAATTCCTAAAACGGCCTAGCCCTGTGCGGGGATCCATTATGAAACCCAGCAGCACCCAGCCCTTGGGATCAATAATTTCATCTTTAGTAAGATTACCGGAATCTACCTTGTCCACATACTCGATCATACGGGCAAAACGGCCTAATTTTGCATCCCCGCCGTAATAATCATATATAACACGGGCGCAACTCGGAGCTTTACGGGAAACCCCTTCAAAATACATCCGCGAGCCAAGCCGTTCATTCTCGCTGGAATGATGATCAAACCATAACTTGCAACCTTTGATATAAGGAATATTGGCAAGTATATCATTATCCGTTGCCTGCACCTTTCCGTCCTGAATGTCTTTTGGATGCACAAATTTCCATTCGTTAATTAATCCCAAATATTCCAATAGCACACCACAGGCCAAACCGTCAAAATCAGATCTGGTTAATAATCTCATATACACCCATCCTTCTATATCATCTTTACTTATAATAATATTATGGAAAAAAGATATTTAAGCAAGGGGTTTGTAAAAAAATCATCCACGTTGTAACTACTCAGGTATATGCGATATTTATACGTGTTCTCAAGTGCTTGGGGACCCTGTGGGTCCCTCACAAAGGGGCTCCGCCCCTTTCGCTCCAACCGGCTCATTTGGGACTAAAGTCCCCTGGCTAGAAGCCCCTTCATTCCGCCGATTGCGCCACGGTAGTGGCGGCGCTATCCCCGCGTTAGTCCTGAGTAGTTACTCCACGTTACAGGGCCAAAAATTTCCAGCGGCAATGAGAGGATTATTGAAAACATTTGCGCTTTTCTATATACTATTCCTATCGGACGAGACCTACAGGCGGGGTGAAGAAACCTGCTGTTCAATCATAAGGAGATACTATGAAGGGGCCAATTTTGGTTGTGCTGGCAGCCGGCATGGGGAGCCGTTACGGCGGTCTAAAACAGATGGAGAAGATAGGGAAGAGCGGCGAAGTCCTTCTCGATTTTTCAGTGTATGATGCCTTTAAATCGGGGTTTAAAAAGGTAGTATTTATAATACGGCACGATTTTGAAAAAGATTTTAGAGATGTTATCTTAAAAAAGATGGAAGCAAAGATAAGCTGCGAGGCGGCCTTTCAGGAACTTGACTATCTGCTTCCGCCTGAAGCCATGGAAGCCGCAAAAAAAGCGGGCAGGACCAAACCCTGGGGTACTGCCCATGCCCTGCTCTGTGCTGCGGACAAAATTGACGCTCCCTTCGCCGTGATCAATGCCGACGATTTCTACGGCAGGGAATCGTTTGCCGTTCTGGGCAAGTATCTGTCCGCACCTCATCTTGAGGATGCGGCCATAGTTCCCTACCGGCTCGATAAAACCTTGAGCCCTCAAGGCTCTGTAGCGCGGGGTTACTGCAAAATAGAAAACGGCTATCTCAAGCAGGTGGAAGAGCTGCTTCAGATAGAAAAAAAAGACGGAAAGGTCTTTAATACCGGCCCTGACGGGAGCAGAATGGAACTTGCGGCGGACAGCCCTGTCTCCATGAATTGTTGGGGCTTCCCCGTATCGCTGCTGGCTCACTTTAGGGCCTTCTGGGAGGATTTTGTCAAAAATTCCGCGGGAGAGGCCAAGAGCGAATGTCTTATACCCAAGGCAGTTGATTTCTTTATCAGGAACGGTATCATCAAGGTAAAAGCGCTGGAAGCGGATTCTGAATGGTTTGGTGTTACCTATAGGGAAGACAGGGAAGCTGCGGTCAAACGGATTGAAAGCCTTACCAATTCCGGCGTATATCCGCCCGCGCTCTGGAACTAAGAGTCTGAGGGGCTTTGCCCAAGGGCTCTCCCCTGCATAAATACCGGCCGGTTAAGGGCCTTGCTTTTTCTATTGCAAGGTTCGTTCAATAAAACACCGCTTGAACAGGGACACGTACCAAGTTGACATAGCGGCCCGGATGATTCTTAAAGGAGTTTATCGAAGTTTCTTCGGCGCTCTCAAAAACAGCAACCTGGAAACGACCGCCCTCGTCAAAATAGGGCGCCAAAATTCCGATATGAAAATGCTCGCGCAGGCGCGGCGTGCCGCGGAGGTTGGCCGGCGTTACCGGCGCTCCCCGCTCCTCATTCACGGAAGCTAAGTATATGTAACCCGGCTCGTCAATAGCCAGGGCGTAAAGCAGGGGAATAAGCCCTTCTATGCCAAAACCCGCGCCGGGGAGGTAGCCCGGAAAGGAAAAATCCGAAGTTTTCCCCTGTCTATCCCGCAGGATAATATCCGAAAAATGCCACTTCTGCACTTCAATCTCTTCAAGCTCCCCGTAGGCAGGGCCTTTGATAGTTTTTCCCGCAATAGAAGCCAGATTCCTCGTCCAGTCAAGGCCGAAGTAAGGATCGCGCAGCCGTTCAAAGGGATCGGAAAAAGAGGAACCGCGCTGACCAAAAGGCTCCTTTAAAGGCGGAATAGTAAGACGTTTTCCCCCGTTATGATTCCAGAGAATCCCATCCACTATCCATTTTGCAAAACCGGAACAGTTAAGCTCACCTTTTCCTGTCTGCCCTTTAAGCGTATTGATAAGAACATAACGGCCGTTTTCGTCAATCGCGCCGTCATCGCCGTAGCTAAGGCCGCGGAGCCTTTTCCGCACTTCGCCGATAAACCGCCGGGCGTCACCGTAAAGTTCGGGATCAGGCTCGAAGTACCAGCGTTTGAATTTTTCGCCCGCCAGGGTCAGAATATCTTCAACAGGCGCGGTATATATCCATTCAAACGAATCCGCATAGATATTTTTCATTCTCTCTTCCCTAAGTATGGACGGCAGGGTAATAGGGAGAGATTTAAGGAAATAGGCGTCGTAGATTACCATATCAAGGAGGCACTTATCGTTATTCAACTTTCTAAGCTGGATATAGGTATTCTGATCGCTGCGGAGAAATATCTGTATTCTTACCGCCTCGCCCCCATCTTTTTTACGGGTCAGCAGCCAGGAACCCTGGCTCCAGTAGGGGAATATTCCGCTGTTGCCGATTTCCCTGGCAAAAATAACGGAAAATTCTTCCCGGCCTTCCGCCGTGCGGACTTCGACACGTCCGCCGCCGTCCAAAGTATATATTTTGGGTATGTTATTCAGAACCTTTACCGGTTCGGCGATAAGCCAGGATTCTTTGAGCGCCCTTCTTAAAACTGAATCGTCAACAATTTTCCGTGTAGAAACAGCAAAAAGAGGAAAAGCCAGCACAACCATGAACAAACTTAGGGATATACGCACCGTTCTGCCGGTTAAACGGGGTTGGGGTGATAGTCTTATCTCCATTTGTTTACACCTCATATCTTTTATCGGTAATTTTAATTGCAAATTTATGCGATTTTTGGGCAAAGCCCCGCAAACCAGCCTTGAATTTTTTGTGAATATTAGGCGCACTGGCCCGGTAAGTTCCCCGCATGTTAAGTTACACGCCGGTTCGTAAGCCGCTTCGGTTATTCCCCCCTGCTTCTAATGTACAACCTTTGAGAAGCCTTGTCCAGTTTAGTACCAAGGCACGTATAGACATGAAATTATTAAAAAATAGATAAAACCAAGAGGCGGTCCAAACCGGGAGGGCCTGCGGCAGTTCCCCTAAGCGGCTGCGGCGTTTTCGGAGGGGAAACCGCTTCGCCGCGATGCTTTCTTTAGGCTTATGATCCTGCGCCGCGGTTCTTCGCCGGTAGTTGGCAGGGTGTTTCCCCCAGTTCCCGTGGACGGCCGCCCCTCACCCGCCGTTTCAGTTGTTTTACCCGGCGTTCACTGGTGAAATTATCACTTGTTAACCAGATAATGTACCTGCGTTATTGACAAACTGTAACTAAAAGCATGTTGATCATAGGGGCGGGGTGGTTTATACTACCATTATGCAGTTAAATACGCCGGCTTTATCGGAAGGAAAAAAAATTTTCATCCTTTTTCCGCACAGTGTGATAGAGGAAGATATGCTTGATATTCTCATTATGAACGGATTTGAGGCATATACCCTGCGGGATCATAAACGAGCGCTGCGGCTTATTGAATATTTTGTCGATTCTATTCTGTTTATCAATATTGATGAAGGGATGCCGGAAGCGCAGTGGGAGGCTTATATTCGCGGGATTCAGGAGAATGAAAAAACCAAGGGATGCCGTATAGGTATTCTTTCCTATAATACCAATGCCGCTCTGATGCAGAAGTATCTTATGGATATTGCCGTGCCCTGCGGGTATATACAGCTTAAACTTGGCTTGCAAGAAAGCACCCGAATCATTATTACCGCGCTGGAGGCTAACGAGGCGCGGGGGCGCCGTAAGCATATCCGCGCCTCTTGTGAGGAGGATATCAATGCTGTTCTGAACTTTAAAAGTTCGCACGACACGCTATTTCACGGCAAACTGCTGGATATCAGTTCGGCGGGATTCGCCGTACAGCTAGACCAGCCTTTGAACGTAGAGCCCAATACGGTTATTGAAGATATTCAGATGCGGCTGCGGGGAGGCATCGTAAGAACGAACGCGGTTGCTTTGGGCAAACGCCGGGGTAATGATAATGTATGGATATTCCTGATAAATCCCAGCCAGATGGAACGTGAAACCAAACTAATTATACACCGCTTTATTAAACATTGTTTGCAACGGTATATAGACCAGTTTCAGGTCTGATCCTCCGCTCTTGAATGATATCCCCTTTTTAAGTATGCTAAGAGGATGAAGGTTTGGGTCAAGCTCTTAATCGGTTCTTTGCTGGGGTTTTTGCTGGGGTCTCTTTTGCCTGCGGATAATCAGAATATTCTGGATACGCTTGCTTGGCTTGAAACGCTTGCCGTCCGTATTGGGCGGTATGCAGTACCTCCTGTACTGATCTTTTCCCTGACCATTACTATTTATGAACTGCGTCAGGATGGTCAATTTTGGGCTTTGGTGTTCCGTTCTATTCTGTTTATTATCGGAACAACGTTTTTTGTCATTGCAGCCGGAATCCTTGTAACTGTTTTTTTCCCTCCTTCCCGAATCCCCATACTGATAGATGAACAACTGGAAACGGTTTCCCTGGATACGGCTGATAACATTATAGCCCTGTTTCCCTCTAATATGTTTGAGGCCCTGGTAAGCGACGGCGTTTACCTTTTTCCGCTCTGTATATTTGCGTTTTTTCTGGGGATGGGGCTTTCCTACGATAAAAGCTATACAAAACCTATTATATCCATTGTAGATTCCCTATCGCGGATTTTTTACCACATTGTCTCTTTCTTTTCCGAGATACTGGGCATTGTTATGATAGTCCTTGCCGCATACTGGGCAGTACGGTTCCATGCGGTGCAGCAAACAGCGGCATTCCGCGATCTTATCGGCCTGTTGGGTATTTTCAGCCTGATCCTGTGTTTCGGTATACTCCCCCTGTTTCTCTACATTCTGCCTAAGCATACAAACCCCTGGGTGGTACTCTACGGTTCATTAAGCCAGGCTATAACCAGTTTCTTTTCAGGGGATATTAACTTCTCCTATCCGGTTCTGCTGCGGCATTTAAAGGAAAACATGGGGGTAAAGCGGCGTTCAAACGCCGTAAGCCTTAGTCTCTTTGCCGTTTTCGGCAGAGCCGGAAGCGCTATGGTTGCGGCGGCGGCCTTTATCGTCATCATCAAATCTTACTCAAGCCTGGGCATTACCCCCGCGGATATAATTGCTATCGGCGCAAGGGCATTCCTCATCTCTTTCCTGCTTGCACGGCACCCAGGAGACGGCGCCTATACCGCCCTTGCCGTACTCTGCCTTGACTATGGCCGCGGCTTTGAAGCAGGCTACCTTATCCTTCAACCTATGGCCTTTTACCTCATCGCCGTGGGTACCTTTGTGGATGTCATGGTTGCCTCTTATGCGTCCTTCGCTATAGCCCGTATCTCCGGCTTCCAGGAGGATAAGAGCCTGCGGCATTTTATTTAAAGTCTATTCCCTAAACTATAAGAACAGCTTTACATTCTGTGTATGCGCCGTCCCTATGACTTTCATCTGCAACATAACCTGTTCAAGTTTGACCGGGAAATCCGTGCCGCCGGTAAGCGCGCCCTGGACAAGGAAGAGATCGCCGGGGAATGCGTTACTTGAGGTGAATTCAAGATCGACCAGAGGGGCGCATTATGAGCTTCACATAGTCTTCGCCGTTACCCGCATAGTTAGCCCTGTCCATAGCGGCGTAGACTTCTACATCCCCATCAGGGCAAGGGACCAGTCAACGTAGTGGGGGCCGTTACTGAGGAGCGCGCCCGCAGTATTGGCATGAACGGTTTGCCAGTCCCAGCGGCGGGAAAATCCGCCGAAGCGCATATTTACCGCCACAATACGCCCCAGCACACCGCTTGCGATGATCCCTTGCAGTTTGATAAAGCCCGGTGCAAAACGGTACTGCTGGAATGCGTAGTACTTCTTGCCGGTCTCCTTCATACCATCAAGCACGGTCTGAAATTCCCCAGCATCCTTGGCGGCGGGCTTTTTGGTAAGCACATTGAAACCATGCTTCATCATATCCTTACTTATCCGCGCATGATCCTGGCTGAACGAGGCATTAACAACAAAGTCTATGCCGGTTTTGCCGAAAAGTTCGGTGTAATCCTTGAGAACCGGTTTCGCGTTTGATCATCTCCTGCCGTTCAACATCGCCGTCCACGTACAAATTTCAAAGAGATCGGGCGGCATTTTTAAGAGTTTGGTATGAATATCACGGCCGCTTCGTCCATAACCGATAATTGCAACATTCAGTTTAGCCATAGTAAAACTCCTGTCATTTTTGAGCGTCGTTCATAACACGGATAAATTCAGGGTAAGCAATTTCCGCCGGCGGCAGATCGGGATGCCACTTCTTCTCCCATTCAAGACTGAAGTAACCTTTGTAGCCGTCTGCAAGAAGCCGCTTAACAATAGCCTTGATAGGAATATTCCCTTCTCCTATTTGGCAGAGTTTATAGGTCTTTTCGTCCGCCGGATTACCGCGTATATGATCTTTAAAGTGAGTATGCACGATTCTATCTTTCATAACGCTGTAAAACTTCATAAAATCATCCGCATAGGTGAAGTCTGTGTGCGCGACATCCCAAAGGAGGTTGAAGTTCTTACTCTTTACCTGATCGAATACGCCTTTAACCCGTTCAACGGTATTGAAATCGCCGTGGGTTTCCAGCAGCACCATGACGCCCTTGTCTTCGCCGTATTCCGCAAGAAGACCCGCTCCCCTGGCAACCCGCTCAATAACGGCGGACTCGGACTCGCCTGCGGGGAAGTTATTACCGAAGATACGCACCAAAGGTATACCCATAAATTGACAGACATCAACGGCCCGCTTGCCTTCGGCAAGCATAGCGTCAAATTTATCCGCCGGATCAAAACGCACCGAGGAACCGAAACCAACCATCTCAAGACCGCGGGCCTTGAGCGCGTCAAGCGCGGCCTGCCTGTTCTCCGGGAAAAACTGCACAATCTCTTCGGCAAGCATTTTATCCTCAATGCCGCGTATCTCAATGCCTGAATAACCCATCTTTTGGGCCTCGTCCAGGATTTTTGCAAAAGACCACTCCGGGCATCCAAGGGTAGTAAACGATAGTTTCATCATACGCTCCTCATATTTTACTAAGTTATAGAATATATTTGGTTAGAAACATTCACATTAAAACACTTAATACGAATAACATTCAAGGCTTTCCCAAAACTAACGGAGTTTTGGGAATAGTGTATCCATGCAGACTTCGCCTATCCTTTTATCGCGCCAATCATAATGCCCTTAGTAAAGAAGCGCTGTAAAAAAGGATACAACAGCAGAATCGGGGCGGTTGATACAACAATCAACGCATATTTGATGATTTCCGCCATCAACGCGGCTGTGCTGTCATCCGCTGCCGCCGCGTTAAATTCGGCGCTTTGGTTTAAAGAAGGATATTCCGCAAAACAAGCTGTAATGGATATTTTGGAGGGGATTGTATAAAAATAGAAGCGTTAAACCGCGAGTTCCAATGCCCTACTCCGTAATAGAGTACCATTACCGCCAGAGTTGCGCCGGAAAGAGGGATGAAAATCTTTGTAAGAATCTGAAAAGGGGAAGCCCCGTCAAGTTTCGCCGCCTCGGCTATCTCGTCCCACTTGCGGGCCAG
>JAISQR010000266.1 GCA_031274035.1 Treponema sp.
GGTTCACCTGGGCCTGGAGGGTGTTGAATTCCGCCTGCAAATGAAGCATGCTCATCTGCTTTTCCTGCTGTACCGAACGGTTCAATCGTTTTAAAAGTTTTTCGTACGACTGGTACAATTGTTCAAATTCATCGCTTAAATTTTTGGAACTGTCCCCATAATAGTTGACTTCGAGATTATCCAGATTGGTGTGTTCTATCCGGGCAACAAGCTGTTTTATGGGAGCGGTTATATGCAGAGACAAAAGGTAGATAACAAGTATGGATACCGTGAAAATTACCAGAGCCATGCAGCTGGTAATCAGGGTAATTTCCTTTATCGCATCCGACATAATCTCCCTGTTTTGAATAACGACAGTATAGGTATCGGTATAGGAGGAATAATAAAAAGCAGCGATATTATCGGCGAAAATTTCCGGGGCGAAGCGGTGCAGCGGCGTGTTTTCCGGCGCGGGGTTTTCCGCTATCAACGCGCCAAGGGCGGCGGTGGTCCGGGGATCTGCCCGGGAATAAAGCGTTTCGCCCCGGCTGTTCAGGACCGCGGCAGAAATGCTCATGGTATCGTCCAGCCGGTAGATCGCTTCCAGATCAGAAACGGGTCTCTGTACCTCAATATAGCTTGATACATTGTTCCCCATCACCAGACGCGTGACGCTGAAAATCTTCATGGGGGTCACGGTGTCCCAGGGGTCGTCGTAGGGCGGCAGCAATATAGCCTTTCCCATGGCGGCATCAACCCGCCGGCGGAAAGGAAACTGATCCGGCATGACGCTGCCATCCGGGATGGTATAAATAAGATGATTGCTGGTTTGCAGATCCCCGAGTTCGGTAAAAAAACTGACCCGGCGAAAATTCGCCATATTACAATAAGCCGCCAGGTTCAAATGAACATCCGCCTTTGCCCTGCTGATAAAAACCGGAGAATCCGGCGCGGTTCTGTCGGCCCTGGTCATGAGATTAATCGCGGAAAGTGTTGTACTGTCAGAAAGAAGAAATTCGGTGATAAAGCGCATGGGACGCACCATCTCGTCCAGTTGGTTGGACATATTTTTGCTGAGTATGTCAAGGTCAAGCCGGGTAATTTCCTCCAGGTGTTTCAGGTTGTAGGTTTCAAAGATAATGGCGATAAGAATAATGATAACCGTAACCAAAAGAGAATACGCCGCCATCAACCTGCTTCTGAACCGCATGTAGGCCTCCAAGCCGGATTCAGTATAAAACAGAAATGGTGATTTGCAAATTCTTTTTTTGTTTTTTTTCTTTTGTACTGAATTTTTAATGCCATTGTGCTTTTTTGTCTATGTACGGCGGAAAAAAACGGCCTCATGCTGGTGAAATCCCGTAGGGAAATCATTCTTTTTGGAGGATACATTATGAAATTGTTGAAAATCCGTACAATTACCGTGATGCTGCTGGTGATTGGCGCCGGCCTTGTCTTTGCGGCAGGCGGAAAGCAGGATGGCGCGTCCGGAGGAGGCAAAAAGCAGGTACTGACTTTTTTGACCGATAAGGATACAAACTTTGTCGGCCCGCAGGCAATCATTGACGCTTTTGAAAAAAAGTACGATGTTACCGTGGAAGTGGAAGTCCGCCAGGGAGGCACCGAAGGGGATAATATCATCAAGACACGGCTTGCCACGGGGGACATGGCGGATGTTTTCGGTTACAACACCGGCGCGCTCCTCTCCGCCATCAATCCCGAACGGAATATCCTGGATTTGACCAACGAGAGTTATGCCAATAATTTCGATAATTCCTTTCTCACCGCGGCGTCCGTGAACGGAAGGCTCTATGCGGTTCCCTGGCGTACCGCGGCGGGGGGCGGCTGGCTCTACAACAAGAAGGTGTACCGGGAACTGGGTCTCGCGGTTCCCCGCACATGGGCCGAACTCCTCTCAAACCTTGAGAAATGCAAGGCCGCGGGCAAAACCGGGGTCATCGGTTCCTACAAGGACACATGGACATCCCAGATCATTGTTCTTGCCGATGAGTACAACGTAAAGGCCGGGAATCCCAATTTTCCGGCCGAGTATACCGCCGGCAAGGCGAAGTACGCCAATACCCCCGCAGCGCTGCGGAGCTTTCAGAAATACACCGAAACCCGTCCCTACCTGAACAGCGATTTTATGGCCACAACCTACAATGATGCCATCGAAATACTGGTAAGCGGGCAAGGGGTTCACTGGCCAATGCTCACCGATGTCCTTAATAACATCTATGCCCTTCATCCCGATAAAATTGATGATATTGGCGTGTTCGGCCAGCCGGGTGATGATCCCAATAATCAGGGCCTGACTGTCTGGGCGACCGGGGGTGTGTATGTGTATAAAAACAGCCCAAACCTCGAGCTTGCGAAGAAGTTTCTGGAGTTCTATGTATCCGAGGAAGGGGTAAAGGCGTATATCGCGGCCAGCAAGCCTGACGGACCCTTCCACATTAAAGGCATTGCCCTTCCCGATGATGTCTACGGCGGGGTCAAAGATATGCTGCCTTATTTCAACAACGGCAGGACCGCCCCGGCCCTGGAATTTGAGTCGCCGGTGAAAGGTCCGAACCTGGAGCAGATATGTGTTGAAGTCGGTTCCGGCAATATCAGCCCCCAGGAAGCCGCCGCTACGTATGACGCCGATGTCAAAAAGCAGGCGATACAACTGGGCTTGCCCGGCTGGTAGAACGGCTCAGGAA
>JAISQR010000477.1 GCA_031274035.1 Treponema sp.
TACCCTTCGCAAACAATCAAAGCGGCGTCGAACCTGCGGTTCGAGGATTCCGTCAATTTCTGCTGAGGGGGCTGGAGAAGGTGAATGGTGAATGGGAATTGGTATCCCTGGCATACAACTTCAAGCGGTTATATAGATTGAAAACGAGCTAAAGAGCCCCCCGGTAAGGGGCAAACACCGGTACGGCAGCCCCTTACCGAGGGCTGAAAGCGGCCCTTTCCTGAAAAAGATTGAAAATCCCCGCAAAAGAAAGCCCTGTACACAGCAAGCGCAACAGGATCCTAGAAGCCTGTGGGACTTTGGTGAATTTTTGCATATTTATGCAAAAATTCCGATTAACGGGGCTCCGCGAACCTTTGGTTCGATGGGAGTTTGCAAATTTATACGATCTTTGGGCAAAGCCCCACAAACTCCTAGCCTCACTTGCTAAAGCGACATGGCGCGGGCCCCGCTCCGCAAACTTCCAGCAGGCCCTCAATTCTTCCTAAAGTATTCGGCGTCCCGGAAGATCCTCTCCGCGGTCCAGCCTGCAATGATATACACATAATCGGCGCCGCTTACCACAGCGTTCCTCATGCCTTGTTCGTTCTCCGCCCCCACCCGTATGGTACGGATTGAACCGTCATCCAATTCCAGTTCTATACGGGCCTCGTTAAATACAGGGTCCGCCGGTGTTAATTCCGTGTTGAAATTCTCCCCCTCGGCTTCCAGAACAGAGCGGATATACGATTCTACCCTAGGGTTATCCAGGGCTATGCCGCTGTCACGATCCAGCACCCAGCCGCCGGCGTTCTTATCCCTAGCCAATACCAGGGCCGCGTTCACCGCCGCTTCCGCCCCTGTTTCTGCCTCTCCGCCGGATGAGGACGCGCCGCCGGGCGCATAGACGGAGATGCGCTGGACAGAACCGGCGTTAAGGGCATTGTTTTCGGTATCGGGAAAGAGCCGCAGATTGTACCATGATGTACGGGGGCCTAAAATATATGCCGTAATCTTATCCTCGCCCGAACGCACTTCGTTTTGATCATTCTTTCGTAAGTTGATCCCAACGCCGGCAGCGTCCCCCCTGCCGATAAGGAGGTCCAGCAGGGGATAAACGCCTGCTCCGCCGCGGATAACAATACGGGAAGCGGTTTCCGCGGTCAGGGAAAGCCGTTCAAATGAAGAAGCGTCCCGCGCCCGCACCGGATAGGACGCCTCCGTTGACAGTATCCTGAGCAGATCATCGATCCGGTACTGCCGTGCGGGAAATTCCCTGCCGTCCTCCGCGGCAAACCAGACGCCGTTCCTGCATAAAAGGATAATTTCTTCTCCGCTCCGGGTAATTTCTATACGGTCGGCCTGGGGGACAAGCCGTGCGTCAAGCCAGGCATACAGGGCGTTCCGTTCATCAATCCGCTGGGGATCAAAAAAAATACTTACGGTATAGACAAGGGAGAGGAGGATCAGTAAAACCGAAAGGACCGTTACTTTCTTTTTATACACCATCTGAATGTTCCTGTTTTTCAGTTTCCCGCTGTGCAGGGGTATTACTTTCTATTACGGAAAAACGCCGCCGCCTGTTCCATGCCAGGAAGAAACCAAGGCTTATAACGGCCAGCGGAATAATAACCGTATTGAGGATGCGCGCGAAATTCATGGTAAGGGCGCGCTGCCGGGGATCGGCTATTCTGTCAAGCCTGCCGCCCGCGCTTTCACGATTCCGTATCCCAATGATGTCCTCATCGTTTCCAAGCCAGTCCGCGGCCTGAAGGATAAAATCGAGGTTGCGTTCGCTTTGGGTATACGTGATCATGTTGCTGGCAAAATCGGTATCCCCTACCACGATGATCCGGGCGCTTTTGGCAAGCGCGGGAAGATCGGGTAATGTTTCTTCCGATCCTTCCCGTACCGGTTTGGGCTGACCGGCAAAGCGGCTGGGGATGATACCGGAAAGGCAAACCGCGAGCGCCCTTGTTCCGCGGGTAGCCTCAGCCTCGGCATCGAAATATTCCGGCATATCAGGATTGACGTTGAAGTTCCTCGTCATAAGCCAGGCGCCCGGGGTGCTGGAAATAAGGGCGTCGGCCTCGACGCCGGGCGGGGCTTTAAGGGTTATAGGACTAGGCCAGTAGAGGTCCAGGCCCCGGAACCGCGCGGTTACCGGATGGGTAGGACTGGCATTATCCGCAAGGGTTCCAACCCAATGGGGATAGCGCGTTATCCGTATCTGCCTCGTCCCATTGGAACTGAGGGTCTGGTACTGGAGGGTCAGGGCTGTTCTGTCCAGTAGGAGCAGAGGCTCCACTACCGCACCGTAGGATGCAAGCATGGCAAGCAGGCCCTTATCTTGCAGGGGCCTGGCTTCAAGGCTCCCCTGAGAATCCACATGGACGCCGTCCAGGGCAAAGAAGACCCGCCCGCCGCCCTGAATATAGCGGTCTATCCTGTAGAGGGCCCAATCGTCCAGGTCTTCGGCCCCTCCCAGGACAAAAAGCATAGGCAGGGTATCGGGAATTTCATCGCCTGCCGTTATGAGTCTTACCCGAAAGCCGGAACCGCGGAACGCCCCGTCAAGAGCGGCAAAATCCCTTTCCCACTGCTTGGCGGCGTCCCCGGTGATCACCCCCGCCTCCCGTTCCCTGTTCTTTACCAGGCCGCGGATACGGCTCGTTATATCGTATTCCAGAGTATCCAGGGAAAGAACCAAGGGCAGCACTTCGGCCTTATCAAGGTATTCGATAAGTATACCTGAATATATGGTAACAACGCTGGCCTGGTCCTGCTCAACGGTTTCCATTTGCTGGGGCAGTATCCCAAGCTGTTCAACCTCGCGGGTAATACCGGCCTTTGCAGGATCCTTCCTTATATACCGTATCCTGCCGCGGGAATGAGCCGCATATTCCCGCAGGAGATCGTCAATCCCGGAAGGCAGGGGGTGGATTGCGGCCAGCTTGTCGGACAGATAGTAGCTTATCTGTACCTGATCGGGAATTTCCAGGTACAGTCTGCGGGATACTTCGGATATCGTATAAGCCTTGTTCTTTGTTAGATCCAGACGGAACCAGATACGCTGGGAAAGGAGCATGGCGGCGGCCAGTACCGCAATGCTTAACCCCGTAATAACGGTAAGCTGTTTTTTGGTCATCGTCTACCTCCACTTCCGGTACAGGAGAACACGGGTATTGAGGAACAGGAACAGTACCGTGCTCAGGATAAAAAAGGCCAGGTCGCGGCTGTCGATAAGGCCGCGGGAAAAGCTCTCAAAGTGGAAGGAAAGGGAAATGAAATTTACCAATTCCGAAAGTACGGCAGGCAGGCTGAGGGACAGGCTTAACTGATTTATCATCGTAGTGCTGAGAAGGACAACCGCGCTCCCTAGAAAGGCTCCTGCCTGGCTTTTTGAGAGGCTCGAAAGGAAGAGGCCCAGGCTGACAGCCGAGGCGCCCAGGAGCAGCGCCCCCGCATACTCGCCGGCAATGACGCCGGGATCAAAATCGCCCAGCGGGAGGATACTCAGGGGCGTAGGGAGCGTCAGGACAAGCAGGATCGCCAGAATGCCGAATGAAGAGATAAACTTACCCAGTACCAGATCCCACTCGGAAAAAGGCATAGTAAGGAGCAATTCCACACTCCCCATCTTGCGCTCCTCGGCCCAACTCTTCATGGTGATAACCGGTATAACTAAAATAAAGGCCAACGGAAACGCGGCAAAATAACCGCGGAAAGAAGCGTTATCTAGGGCAAAGAAACGTTGGATATAGAAGAGCCAGATAGACACAAAGAGCAGAAAAAACACGGCGATGCCGTAAAAGGCCGGAGAATAGGCATAAGAGTAGAGTTCTTTCCGCGCGAGGGCCAGGGCCCTGTAGGGTATTAGTTTCACTGTTCCCTCCCCGCCTGTAAAGCCGAAGGCGCCGGGAATTCTCCGGCGGCCTCGTTGGTCAGCTTGACAAATATGTCTTCCATGCTGAGTTTTTTCCGGTTCATGCCGAGTATCTTTAGGCCCTCGGAAACCGCCCAGTCAAATATACGCTCCCCCTGATCCGGGGATGAATCAGGAGCGGAAATAGGGATGATAAACCCAAGCCGGAATATCCCTTTATCCAGCGCATGTATGCTTACCGCGGAAACGCCTGTCCCCAAACGCGCGAGCTTCCCTTCAAGTTCAGGGGCGGTTTGCAGCCCTTGCCCTTTAAGGATAAGCTCCCAGGTATCTCCGCTCTTCATGGAAAGGGCTATTTCCTCTGGACTGCCCTGGGCCGCGATGCGCCCCTCGTTAATGATAAGCACCTGGGAGCAGACCGCTTCAACCTCTTGGAGGATATGGGTAGAGAGGATCACGGTTTTACTCTTGCCCAGGCTCTTAATCAGGGAGCGAATTTCGATAATCTGGTTGGGATCAAGCCCGGTAGTCGGCTCGTCAAGGATAAGGATAGGAGGATCGTGAATGATAGCCTGGGACAGCCCCACCCGCTGCCTATAACCTTTGGAGAGGGTCTCTATCCGCTGGGTAAAAACTGGCTCAAGACCGCAGGCGGCGGCGCTCCTCTTAATGGCGCTCTTCGTTTCCGTTCGGGGCAGCAGGCGGGCTTCGGCAACAAAGGAAAGGTATTCATCGACCGTTAAATCCCCATAGAGGGGGACGCTTTCAGGAAGGTAACCTATACGCTTCTTTACCTCAACCGGTTCCTCCTGAACGGAAATACCGTCGATCAGAGCTTCCCCGCTTGTCGGGAAGTGATACCCGGTTAGTATCTTCATCACGGTAGTCTTCCCCGCACCGTTCGGTCCCAGAAAACCAAGCACTTGTCCCTTCCCCACCGAAAAAGATACGTCTTTTACCGCCGCAAAGGAGCCGTATTGCTTGTTAAGTTTATGTACTTCTATCATGATACGGATGATAATAACAAAAAAAAGAGAATATGTGAATAAGTTTATAGCGGATGTGTAAATTTGCGGCCTCTCAGAAAAGTTGCCTAGCAGCCTGTTGCACTTGTGGATTTTTTGCATAAATATGCAAAAAATCCCGATCAATGGGCATGCTTTCGGAGTTTGCAAGGTATAAATTTGCAATAAATTGCAAATTTATACGATTTTTGGGCAAAGCCCCGCAAACTCCTAGCAGCCTGTTGCGCTTGCTGTGTACAGGGCTTTCTTTTGCGGGGATTTTCAATCTTTTTCAGGAAAGGGCCGCTTTCAGCCCTCGGTACGGGGCTGCCGTACCGGTGTTTGCCCCT
>JAISQR010000325.1 GCA_031274035.1 Treponema sp.
GGGGGTTTCCCGGTCTATGTTTACCAGTCGTGTACTCATAGGGGAATTTTACCGGAAGAGGCGGCGGCGTGTCGATCCCTCCAAAGCCCCACAGGCTCCTAGGAGCCTGTGGGGCTTTGCCCAAAAATCGTATAAATTTGCAAACTCCCACAGGCTCCTATGGGACAGAGAAACCGCTGGACGTTGCGGCATTTGGAAGAGAAAAGCTGGCGGAAAGGCAGGGGTTGTCTTTTGTAGAGATGAGTGATGCAATAGAAGCGTACCGGAAGGACTGGGCTGCTTTCCACAACAACCAGCGGCTCAGCTTGGGGGGTAAGTATGGAAGAAAACTCCGCTGGCGGGAAGAAACCTACAAGCCTGAAAAATACCTGCGCCCGGAACCGCGGCTCCGCGCTACCCTGGAACTCGGCATGGGCGGTATTCTCGTGGACGGCGTGGAAGATATATACCGCCTCTGCGAAAAACGTGAGAACACGGTTCTGTCTTGACCTAAGAACTGTTTCGTGCAAACATGAACTATGGTTCTTGACGAATTTGCAGGGTATATCGCCGGTATCTGTTTCCGTTCGCGGCTTGTTCCTGAAAGGCCGCTGGTTTGGACCGTTATCGCTAATCCAAGGGCAGGGGGTTTTACAATCGGTTCCCGATGGAGGCTTCACAAGGCCGCGCTCAAAAACTGTACGGAGAAGGCCCTCGCTAATCCCCCGCGCACAGACGCCGCCCCTTCCCGGCTTGCCGGTATTCTTAAACCGGGAAATCTTGGGGAACGGGGCTGTATTCCCACGGGCGGACGCGGCCATGCGGGGCGCATAACCGAAGCCCTTATCAGCGAGGCCGCTCGTTCCATTTCCGGCAGGGAGGGGCCGTTCAACCTGATAATTACTGCGGGAGGCGATGGCACAAGCCTTGAAGCCCTTAACGCGCTTTACCATGCGCCCCCTACAATCAAGGAGGATTTTGCCGTACTCAGGCTGCCTATGGGTACCGGCAATGACGGCGCAGATTCCTGGGAACTGGACAAGGCCCTGGAGCTTCTTATCTATCCTTCGATTCTTGAGAAAACAAGGGCTTTGCGGCTTAGCACTGCATCTTCTAAAGGGCCCTTCTATGCTTTCAATATACTTTCGGTAGGGCTTGATGCCTTTGTTACTCATAATACCAATAAAATAAAGAACCGCCTTCCCGGCGATTCCTATAAACTATGGGTGGATATTGCGTCTTTGCTCTACGACCGAATCTACAAGGTCGGCCCTGTTAAGGTACAGGCTTTTGACGGATCGGGAGAAACGACACTTTCCTTTACCGACAAACTGCTCCTCCTTGCCGTAGGGCTTAGTGGAAGGCGCACCTATGGTTCCCACAAACATATACTGCCCGACGAGCGGAATGTCTGTGCGGTTCGACAGATGCCCCTCCTGCGGAAGCTCGCTTTAAAAGGGCTTTTTACAACAGGCGGCCATGCCGACAAGCCTGAAACCCGTCTTTTCAGTGCAGACCGCGTGCAATTCAGCGCCGAGAATCCTATTCTTGCCCAGATGGATGGTGAAACCGTTTTGCTTGAAAGGGAAGATTTTCCCGCATGTATAGAACTAACTGAACCGGCGATCAATATCTTAAAAAGGGAATCGGTTTCAAAAAACGGTTAGCGAGGACACTTCGTGCTCCGCAAACTCCGAAAGCATGCCCGATAATCGAGTTGCTGCGTTCTTCGAGTATTAGCAGTTTGTAAAAAACTCAAGAAATGATTTGAGAGGCAGCCTGCTATCTTTTCCTACGGAAAATCCGGTAGTTGATATGCGGGAAGAGATTATGAACCTGTTCCACCCTGGTTAGCCATTCGGTGCTGATGTAATTGCTCCCCAGGGCTTCATAGATAGTAGTAAAATTCCTTAACGCGGTCTCTATCTCATGGTGTGCATACCCGGCGGCTTCCTGATTGTAGAGCATCTTAGGCCAGTCTGAATCCATTACAAGGAGTATTTCCCGTGCGGCCTGATTTAGGGCGCGTTCTTTGAGGCCGGAATCGTCAGGAAAACGATCCGCTAACTCGGTCATCCTTTCCATTGCCCGCACGGCATGGCGGTACATCCAATCACTGGAAGAATCAAGCCACATCTCCGCATAACCGTTCACACCCCAGGAGGAAAATTCCGGGATTGCCGTCTGGAAACTGGAGGCGTCCAGCTTATAGAGGTATTCGCCGGGTGTCTGAAAGATGATTTCCTTCCGCTTCTCTCCTTCACGGAACAGAGCTTCGATAAAATCCGGCCCTTCATACCAGCTTCGGCCAAAGGTATCGGCATTCCAGGCGCAGAGGCTTAGGGCTGGGCCTTCAAGGTATTGAGAAGCCTGATTCAACCATGAAATGCGAGAATCCAGGAATGCCCCTGCATGCCCTATAGCTATTTCTCTAGCTTTTTGAGGATCGTAAATATCAGGGGGTATTTTTTCCTCATCGGGATCATTACACCCCTTTGCCCAGTATTTAAAACCGGTTCCCTTCCGGTACCTGCCGTACTCCCGAAAAGGCCCCGGCTCTTCGATAGGAAGCTCGAAACCGGCATCCTTTTTTTCATCACGGTAGAACGGGTTACGGATCATCTGTGCGAGATCCTCCTGGGCATAAAAATCCCGGCCTGCGATAAATACACCGGAGGGGGTCCTAACCGGGTAGAAATTTCCCTTGAGAGCCGGAGGATCTGCAAAGATCAGTGCATGGGATTCAACAAGCGTATAACCAAAAGTATAGGACCGAAGGTATTCCCCTACTTCTGCGGACCAACCCATCTCAGGCAGCCAGAATCCTTGGGGGTATCTGCCGAAATTATGGCGGTACACGGAAAGGGCGGTTTCTATCTGAGCCTGCACCGCCTCGCGGCTGCGTGTAAAGAAGGGCAGGAAAGCATGGGTCGCCGCAGTAGCCATAAGTTCCAGCCGGCCCTTCTTCAGATAATAATCAAATATCTTAATAAGGTTCCGCTCGTAGCGCTCGGTAAAAAGAATACGCCTCTCTACAACCTGATCGTAGTACAGTTTGGAAAGCTGCTGTAGTTTCCAGTTTTCCGCATTCCGTTCAATTTCCTTTACACCAAATTCTATTTGCTTATCCGTATATTCAAGGTAACGGTTCAGGAACAATTCATCTTGCAGCATATAGCAAAGTACGGGCGACAGGGAAATACCTATATGAAAGGGGACATGATCCCGATCCAGGCGGTCGAATACTTCCAGGAGAGGAAGATAGGTACGGGAAATAGCCTCGAACAGGAGATGTTCCTTTTGATTGCAATCTGTCTCGGAACGGACAAAGGGTAGATGAGCGGATAGAACTAAAGAGATAACATGCTGTTGAACCATAACTTAGCCCACCTGCTGGGAATCACAGTACCGCTTAACCCTGGCGGCTCTGTCTTCATTGCGGAGTATATGAAAGTCTTCAACACCGGATAGAACAGCCAGGGGATTCCGGTATATTTCTGCTTCCTGTGGATCAAGCTGTACTTCACACCTATGACTTTGTGCCAGACGGGGAAGAACAAAGGGCCGGGAAACGGCAAGGACTATCCTTTCCTCCCCCTTGAGCACGCAGAGTTTTACACGGTATTTTCCGCCTACAGGCGGAAACCCCAGATACCATGCGTGGTCGTCGTCCCCTATCAGGATAGTAAACACATTATCATTCCTCAAGCCGGGCCTTTTAAGTCCTTCTTTTTCCGAGCCTGCTATATAGGATTCAACCAAAGGTTCTACCAGAAGCTCGTAGCCTTCAAATTCGCCGTCCTTCTCATATTTTTCCCTTTCGCTATTTTTGACTTCCCAATATGCAAAAACCCAGAGGGGGTCCCTCAGTATTGTCTCTATAAAGGTGATATTATACTGTTTAGGCAGGGGCGCACTCTCAATGTATCTTATTTCCCCCTGAAGGGGAACCGCAACCTCTCCCTCTGTCTCTTCATCTTCCGATAAGTAATTCAGCAGTTCTTCAATAATAAAGATGCGTTCCAATTCCGGCGGAATGTCAATATTATAGGCATCTGCCATACGGGTCAATTCACCAATGCTTAATCTTTCAAGATATTCTTTAGTGATACGGTGTTCGTCCATACCAACCTATTTTGAAAAAAAGATGCGGGTGTGTCAAGGAGGAGGAAAAATATAGCGGACGGGGCAACCTCTACGTGTTCCGTCCTACCCTGAAACTCAGAAAGATGTTTTTGCTTGCAGGAGGTACTGGTGTTCTGGAAAGACTAAATTTGAGGGGATCGCAAATAGAAAATTTGTAACTACTCAGGTCTAAAATCGTATAAAGCTATGCTTTTTGTACTGAATTTGGGTTGTTTTTAGGTGTTTTTAGAAATTTCGTTCTTGCTAATGCTATTTATATAGCATTAGACCCTCTGAGTAGTTACGAAAATTTTAACCGCGAACAACTCGAAAAACAAAAAACACGAACTTTTCGTCCTCAGTATCTTCTTAGTCATGTTTATCCGTGTGGTTAGTATGGTTTACAGTTTAACTTTTAGCTAAGTAAACACATATAGACGGCAAGTCCGCTTTAACACGGTTGAGACTGATGCGTGGATTACTGCCGGCTTGCCTCATCCCAGAAATAACACACACTACCGGCCCAAGTTTTTTCCAGGAGTTTGTCGCGCTTCGCACATAAAATAGTATAAATATTCATAATACTCGAATCGTACAGGGTAAGGACTTACGGGATTTCTTTGGGCGCTACATGATTCGAACATGTGACTTCCACGGTGTAAACGTGGCGCTCTAACCATCTGAGCTAAGCGCCCATAATAGGACATTAACAAGCCTGCCCCCGGTAAATAATGAAGTTATATCCTCCATTAGGCAAACCCTTAATTATTTTATAATACCAAATAGCGGGCTTTTACGTCAAGCCCCCGCATTGCCTAATAATTTTTCTAGCCGAAAAGAAGGGTAAAACCAGGAACTAAAATCTAGCCGAAACCTCCTGATCGGAGATGTTTAATACCTTAGCCTTTTCGCAGGTTATCCGCAAGAGGCGGTTCCGCGTTTTGTCCATAGCTATTTT
>JAISQR010000343.1 GCA_031274035.1 Treponema sp.
GAGTTTGTTGCGCTTCGCGCATAAAATAGTATAAATATTCATATTTATGAATATTTATACCTTGCAAACTCCGAAAGCATGCCCATTGATCGGGATTTTTTGCATATTCATGCAAAAAATCCACAAGTGCAATTAGACACGAAGTGTCCGCGGCTGCTAGGAGTTTGTGGGGCTTCGCTCAAAAAACCGCCGATTAGGCGGTTTTTACCTTACAAACCGCGTAAGGATGCCGGATAATAGTGGTTTTTATGGCTTTTTTGCTAAAAAAGGCCATAAAAACCTACAAGCGCAACAGGCTCCTAGGAGTTTGCAGCCGTAGGACCGCGGAGAATGAGGATATTATTTCACCTCTTCCAGATAAAAATTATAGTAACTATTCAGGTACAGCAATTTTACTTTTAAGAAATTCAACCGCGAAAGGCGCGAAGGTTTTGGTTAGAAAACACTCTTTTTCCTTCCGCGAACCATCGAACCGAAGGTTCGCGGTTCGATGCGCCCTTGGCGGTTGTTTTCTTTTCGTGTTTTTCGTGGTTAAAAGTAAAACCACTAAAAATTTTATCAGACTGATTGACAAACCATCTTATTTTTGCTAAGATAAAGATGATTTACGGCGACATAGCTCAGTTGGTAGAGCAAACGGCTCATATCCGTTCGGTCATAGGTCCGAGTCCTATTGTCGCTAAAAAAATTTGCGGTTCGATAAAACAGCAGCCTGTGAGTAGATTTTAGGACATACCCTCTTCCCTGCTGGAGGTAAGTCCATAGATCAGAACAGGGCCTGTCCTGCCCCTGAGCCTGCCGGTAAAAACCTTGCGGCAGGCATGTTCATCTTTAACCGCCCGGTAGGTTTCTTCGTCCATCAGTACTTTTTCAGGCGCGGACTTCGTGAGGTGTTCAATGCGGCTTGCAATATTTACCGTGTCTCCCAGTACGGTGTATTCCTGACGGCGTACCGATCCTATGACACCGGCAAAAACCGTTCCTGTGGCAATACCTATGCCTGCTCTGAGGGGCTCTTTAAGGTAATCCGGCCTAACGTCGTTAAATGTCTTGAGATAATTGTATATTTCCTTGGCCGCCTGTACCGCGTTGAGTACATCATTTTCCGTGGAGATAGGCGCGCCGAAGGTAGCCATAAGCCCGTCGCCTATAAGTTTGTTCACCGATCCCCGGCAGCCGTAAACCAGGTCCATAATATCGGTAAGTATATCGTTAAGTAAACCCGCAAATACATCCGGCGCAAGCCCTTCCCCTAAAAGAGTGGATCTTCGTATATCAAAAAAAAGGATGGTAACTCTGCGCTTGGCGGTTTCCAGGGGATTGTTACCGGTACGCTTAACGTACTCCACCACATCGTCGCTCATGTAGCGGGAAAGAAGCATGGTATCGGAAATAAGATTTTTCCGCGCCTCTTTGATCTGCTGCCGTTCGTTCTTTAACTGATTAAAAAAATTTTTAAAAGATTCGATTACATCACTGCGGGACCGTATAATCCCGTGGTAGCCTGAAATGGTTTCATTCTGCTTCCACGTAATTGCGTCGATCAGACAGGGCAGAGGGCTTCCGTCCCTGCGTTTGAGTACCACAGGATACTGGTGGACAACACCCTGCTCTTCGATTATTTTTTGATATGCGGCCCTATCTTCGGTTGAATGAAAGGTATCTATTACGCCAAGATTAAAGATTTCTTCCCTGGTATAACCTAAAAGAAGCTCAAAAGAATGGTTGAATTCCAAGAAATTTCCGTTTCGGGAAGTGATAAACATAGCTTCATGGGAATAACGGAAAAATGTCTCAAAAAGACGGTAATTCCAGTTTGCTTCTCCTATACCGTAAGAATCTTCGTTCATCCTTTTTTATCGGTGAATTTTCCCCGTACATCAAGCAGGAAGAGGAAAATTCAGGCTGAATTCACAGAATAAACCGGGTTGTGATTTAACCAAAAGTTTTCCGCCCATCTCTCTTACCCGCGCTATAACAAGACCCATGCCGGCTCCCTTGCCTGCCACACTATCCGGTTTTTCCGCGGTAGAAAAACCGGCCTGAAAAATATAACGGATGAGGTCTTTTTCCGAAAGAGAACGGGCCTTTTCCACAGATAAATTTCCATCCGCAATGATCTTTTGCCGCACCTTTTCCCTGTCAATTCCCTTGCCGTCATCGCGGTAAATGATCCTCAAGCCCTTCTCACCGTTGGGGTCCTCCGCTTTTTCCGCGCTGATACTGATCTTCCCTTTCTCCGGTTTGCCTAACAGCTTCCGTTTTTTAGGTTCTTCAATGCCGTGATACACGGAATTACGGATAAACTGCACAAGGATATCCCGCAGGGCTTTGCGCATGCCGCTTTCAAGCCGGATTTTTTCAAAGCCCAGCATTTCAAGCGTAATCTCCTTACCGTATTGTTCCGCCAGACGCTTCGCCATATCCTCAAGGCTGTCTCCAAGACTGCCGCTCTTTTCGGCAACGCTGCCGCGCATAGAATCTGAAAGTTTAAGCCACTTGTTGATAATAGTTTCAAGTTTTTCAATTACCTTCATTAATTCAGAACAAGAAATAGTAAGAGGCAGGAAATCCTCGGTGTTGATACTGTTCAACTGACGGAGTTCGATGATCCGCTGTTCCAGATCCTCAGCCCTATCAGCAAGAAAATCCAGGAAGAGAAGCTGGGCGTCGCCCTTAATGGCATGAGAATACCGGAAGATTGTGTTTATACGGGTAGAAAAATCTCCGCTTCCCGCTCTCAGTTCGTTATTGATAGCCTCGGCCTCATTCTTTACGCTCTCAAGAAAATCCAACAGTACCTCCGGGTCTACATGGAGGATGCGCTGGAGCATTTCCATTTCCTCACGGTTCTCGTTCCTGGTTTTTTCGATTTCACCGGCCAGCGCCTTTTGTTCGGTAGTATCCCGTACTACCACGAAGAGGCGGTCCACCGTATCGGCGTCACCCAGACGGGCAAAGCTGAACTCAAGGTTCCGTTCTATAAAACCGCCGGTATTGTCGTTAAAGAAGGCCTCCGCGTCCCTTAAAGGGTTGAGTTTTTCCAGATGGCGCCAGGCAATAGACGGATCAAAGGCGGCTTCTAAAAATTCACGGGCATTGGAGGCGGTTTTTGTGTCAAAGAAAGAATTGAAAATTTCCTGAATACTCTGACCTGCCAGGTCCGGGCGCATAAAGAGACTCTCAAGGGACGCCGAATAATAGGGGCCTATCTTCCATTCCTTATCCAGGAGGAAAAGACCGTCCTTGACATTGGCCAGTATATTGAGGTACTCGCCCTTTTCTACGGTACTGTCCTGGAGTTTATCCAACACAGAATTGTACAAGACGGCAATCTGCCCCGCTTCGGTAAAGGGTTCCACGGGCGCGCGGGCCCTTATGTCGCCGGTTTTCGCCTGGCTGTCCATTACGGTGAAGAGATCGTTGATCTCCGTACTAACTCCATGCTCGGATTTGTTAAGCCCGTCCGCTTCCTGCTGAAGATTGATCCGCAGGGGAACAAACAGATTGATAAGCAGCAGAGCGGGTATGCCTACAGCCGCGCAGAGCGCGCCGCAGGACAGGATGCCCAGGGCCTGAACGCCTATCTGCTGCATACGGCCAAGGCCCGTCCCCAGGAGTTCCAGGTCGCCGAAGATTCCCACCGCCAGGGTGCCCCAGATTCCCGCGGCCAAGTGTACAGGGATAGCGTCTACCGCGTCGTCTATCCGCAGTTTGAGGAGAAGCCGCGATGATCCTATAGTAACAAGCCCCCCTATACCGCCGATAATAACACTCTCCGTTTCGTTTATAACATGGCAGTTGGCGGTTATTGCCACAAGCCCTGCCAATGAGCCGTTTAGCATAAGGCTGATATCCGGTTTTTTGTAAAGCGGCCAGCCGGCGGCCATAGAAAAGATCATTCCCGCACTGCCCCCCAGCATGGTACGCACGATTATCCCCGGTACATCATCGCTGGCCGCAAGCGTACTTGCGCCGTTGAAACCTATCCAGCCGAACCAAAGCAGGAAGACCCCCAACACCGCCAGGGGGATAGATGAGCCGTTAATCACCGCCACGGCGCCGTCTTCGCGGAAACGGCCTGTCCGGGGGCCGATGAGGATGAGGAGTACCAGGCTTATCCAGCCGCCTATACTGTGTACCGCCGTAGAGCCCGCAAAATCAACAAAACCCAGCTTGCCAAGCCAGCCCGATGCTTGCCCTTCAAAACCGCCGCCCCATATCCAATGCCCGCTGACAGGATAGATGATCGCGGAAAGTATTATAGTAGAAATAATGTAGGCGCCGAACCGCATACGTTCGGCCACCGCGCCTGAAACAATCGTGGCCGAGGTGCTGCAGAACATGGCTTGGAAGAGGAGGAAAGACGCGGGCCATAATCCCTGGGGGTTAAAGAAAAAATAACCGGAACCGATAAGACCCGCAAGAGAAGCGCCGAACATCAAACCGAATCCTACCATCCAGTAGCACAAGGTTGAGATGCCGAAGTCGGTAAGATTCTTGATAGCCACATTGATGCTGTTCTTTGACCTGGTAAGCCCGGATTCAACCATAGCAAAACCGGCCTGCATAATAAACACGAGGCTGCTTCCTACAATGATCCAAACCAGGTCCGCAGCGCTTTTTTCCATATATGCCTTTACTCAAGCCCTACCGCAAGATGGGACGGGTATCCTTTCCATTCAATAGGAATGATAAAAACAGGCGGTTTAAGCCTCATGCTGATATTATTAACACCGCCCTTCATCACTATAGGAACGGAAATAAGGAAGGAAGAACCGAATATCTCCCGCATATTCCCCGCAATGGTATTGGTCATCTCCCCCGCCAGATCTACAAGGGAATCCTCGTCCAGATCCCCTTCCCCCAGTATGCACCTGCCGAACTCCCGCAGGAGATCTTTCCCCGCGGTATAGTAGACTCCGCCGCGGCGGGAACCGGAAATACCGATGATGCCGGTATACTCAAAGGTGCTGTCATCTCCCCGCTTGATATAGGGCAGACCCATCCTGGCCGGATCGTTTGAAATGCTGTAAAAATAATCAGTAACCACCCTGATCAGTGTTTTTAATTCGGCCTCCGTCATTTCATCGTATCTCCCAGAATTTCATCTATTTCAGTCTGAAGCTGAACAGCCGTAAAAGGCTTGGGTAGAAAACCTTTGGCCCCTTTTTTCAGGGCTGAAAGCCCAGTAACCGGATCCTTGAGCGCTGATATGATAAGAATTCTGGTGTTGGGTTTAATCTTCAGCATCTGGTCAAGACAAGCTAGACCATCCATTTTAGGCATAGTAATGTCCAAGGTAACAATATCCGGCAACTGTTTTTTAAAAAGCGCCATGGCGGTTTCGCCGTCGGAAGCCGTACCCACCAGGGTAAATTTTTTGTTCGCCAAGTACTTTTCTATCGCCTGCCGCATGATGTTTGAATCGTCCACAATCATAAGTTTCATATTCTACTCCGTAACCTGAATTCCCGTCTCTATTTTGAAGAGAAATGCCGAGCAGCCTGTTGCACTTGTGGATTTTTTGCATATTCATGCAAAAAATCCCGATCAATGGGCATGCTTTCGGAGTTTGTAAGGTATAAATATTCATGTTTATGAATATTAATACCGTTTTATGCGCGAAGCGCAACAAACTCCTAGGCGGGTAAATATCAGTATACACGCGGTTATTTTTTGAAGCATATTGTCCTTCATTGGAAGGGGCGGAGCGCGCCGCCCCTTCTGGGTGGGATAGTTCATTGTTTCTTCTTTTTACCTGTATGTCAAGTTTTTTTCAAAAAATTGCGGCGGTTTTTCTTTTAACCGCGAAAAACACGAAATGCACGAAAAAAAACAACAGCCAAGGGCGCAAAGGCGGGGAAGGGAAGAAAAAGTCCGCAGATTAACACGAATTTTGTGCATTGGTTTGCGTTAATCCGTGAAAATCCGTGGATAAAAATTCTTAGGTGTTAGATAATCTCATCTTGAATTGCGGGTCAAGTTTAGCCGCTCTGCGGCGGGGAAATAAACCCACAGAGATTAAACCCCTTCGGCACGAATAAATGTTGCGGCTTAAAATTAATGTTTTAGGCCGCAGAGTGTTTTCCCGCCAAAACCTTCGTGTCCTCAAGACCATAGGTCGTGTCGCAATTATGGTTAAAATTCTTCAAATTTGGATATTTTCGCGGTACTTGGAAGTAGTGTACTTTCCTTTTTCGTGTCTTTTCGCGCCTTTAGCGGTTGAATTTCTTAAAAGTAAAATCGCAAAGGTGATTGACACTACTCTATCCTTAATCCATACTAATTTAGTATTATTACTATTAGGAAACGCGGCGGCAGGAGGACAAGGAGTGGGGGTAGCGGAAAAACGTTTTTGCGAAGCAAAAACTTTTGAAGCGAGGGGGAGTAGCGGCGGCAATGCTGAAGCATGGGGGGCGGAGGCTTCACCGGCGTATGACGGTACTCCCCCTCATGATCCTGATCATCCTTCCCGGCGGATAAAGTCCGGCGGCGCTGCCGCGGCGCTGCCCATGTACCTTTTTACGCTGGCCTTTGTCCTGGGGCCTTTTATCTACATGCTCTTTTTAAGTTTTATGCGAAGGCAGGGGGCTTGGGGGGTAGAGGCGGTGTTGAGCCCGCGGAACTATCTGCGTATCGGCGAGCCGGTTTACCTTGCGGCCTTTGCGCAGTCGATCCGGCTTGCGCTGGTCTCTACCGCCGCGGTTGCGTTTGCCGGTTATCCTTTTGGCTATTTTATGGCAAGGCTGCGGCCCGCGGCGCGGGCGGCTGTGATGCTGGCGCTTATCATTCCTTTCTGGACAAGTTCTCTTATGCGGCTCTACGGGTGGATCATTGTTTTCCGCGCAAACGGCATTCTGGATGCCGTACTTTTAAAGCTGCGGCTTATTGAAGAGCCTCTCAAGCTGCTCTACACCTACCCCGCTGTGCTTACCGGCATGATCTACGCGCTTATCCCTTTTATGATCTACTCGGTGTATACAAGCGCCGAAAAGCTGGACTGGCCGCTTGTGGAAGCGGCGCGTGTAATGGGTGCGTCCGCGGCCCGGGCGTTTTTTACCATAAGCCTTCCCCTTACTATGCCCGGACTTTTTTCCGGCATAGTCTTAACCTTTATTCCTTCAATGGGTCTTTTCTTTATTGCCGATATACTTGGCGGCAACAAGGTTGTGCTGGTTGGCAGCCTTATTCACGAACAGCTCCTCAAAGCCCACGACTGGCCTTTTGCCGCCGCTTTGAGCGTAACGCTTATGGCGCTGACCGGCGTGTTTCTGCTGCTATACAGCAAACTGAGCCGTTCAGGAGACTTGGAGGGCCTTGTATGAAAAAGCGGCATATTTTATCGAAAGCCTATATGAGCGTTATCCTTATTCTAATGTATGTGCCTATATTCATGGTTATAGTCTATTCGTTTAATGAAAGCCGAATCAGTTCTGTATGGAGGGGCTTTACCTTTAACTGGTATGACGAGCTTTGGAGGGATAAATCCATGTGGACCAGCCTGCGGAATAGCGCGGTCCTCGCGCTGCTTTCAAGTTTTGCGGCGGCTGTTATTGGGACGCTGGGCGCAAGCGGAACAATGCGCATAAGGCTTGCGTTGAAGACCGGCATGGGAATACGCATGCAAAGAATCGTGGAATATCTGGGGATCCTTCCTATTATGATACCGGAGATAATCCTCGGCATGGTTTTTCTTGCCTTCTTTTCCTTGCTGGGTCTGCCCTTAGGTATGCTCACCCTGGTTATCGCCCACACCGCCTTCTGTATACCCTATGTCTATCTGCTTGTCCGCGCCCGGCTTGCCGGCCTTGACAAAACATATATAGAAGCCGCCCGCGTTCTTGGCGCCGGCGGGACGCGCGCTTTTTATGATATTACGCTGCCCCTGCTCATGCCTGCTGTCATTTCGGGTATGCTGCTCTCGTTTGCCATGAGTTTTGACGATGTGATCATCAGCGTTTTTGTTACCGGCGTAAATACCAATACGCTGCCTATAAAAATATACTCGCAGCTTAAAACCGGTGTTACGCCGAAAACAAACGCGCTCTGTACGCTGCTCTTCGCGGTTACCGTTGCGCTGTGCGCGGCGTCCGCGTATTTTGGCGGTATGAAGCATGGAGAGAGAACCGTTGAAAAGGGATAATTGAAAATGCTGAAGCCGGTTGGTTGTTGGTATTTTCTAAATATAGAGTTCTTTTCAAACTTCAGTTGTAGGAACTTAAATTATTTAGAGTCTGTCTATAACGTAGACCATTATAGACAGACTTCTTTAAAAATTACATTTAAGGAGGCCGCGTATGAAGGATGTGCGATTACCGGCGCAAAAAAGACGGATAAGCAGGGCGGGCCTTGCCTTACTTGCTTTGGCTTTTTTCTTTCTGCCTATTCAGGGCGTCAATGCAAGGGGAAGGCAGGAGAACAAAAAGCGGGAACTGACCATTTTTACCTGGTCGGAGATGTTTCCGCAGGAGATACTGGACGGGTTTGAAAAGGAAACGGGCATTGCCATTAATCTGGTCAATTTCGATTATGACGAGACCATGCTTACCAGACTGGAAACCGCAAACGGCGGCGATTACGATCTTGTGATCGCGGACGATTACATTATTGAGACGGCTATTGCCGAGGGTCTGGTGCAGAAACTTGATAAGAGCCGTATTCCAAATTACCGCAACATCAATCCTATTTACCAGAAGCAGTTCTACGATCCGGCGGACGAGTATACGATCCCTTACGGGGCTGGCGTGCAGACCATAGTCTACGATCCTTCCCGTGTAAAGATACCGGTAAGCGGGTATGCCGACCTTTGGGACAGTTCCCTTAGAAACAGCCTGGGCCTTATTGCCAATTACCGCGTAATAAACGGTATGGCGCTCAAGACCCTTGGCCAGAGTTACAACACCGAAAATATAAACACAATACGGGAAGCAGGCGCAAGGCTCCTGAGCCTCGCGCCGAATATACGCCTTATCCGCGATGATAATTTACAGGATGAATTGCTTGCCGGTGAAATTACGGCTGCCGTCATGTATACTTCGCAGGTAACTCAGGTAAAGCTGGAGAACCCCTCGCTGGAGGTAGTGTTCCCCAAAGAGGGAATAGGCTTCGGTATTATGGCGGGTTTTATCCCCAGCAAGGCCCCTAACCCTGACGCGGCCTACGCATTCCTCAACTATATTCTTGACGCAAAACGCGGCGCGCAGTGCTTTGAATTTCTTGGCTATTACAGTACCTACTCCGCGTCCGATCCGTTTATTTCCAGCGAATACAGGAATTTCCTCACCCTGCCTCAAGGCTTTAACATCAATATGGAGATGATACAGAATATAGGCGCCGGCGCGGATGAGGCGCACAATTTAATCTGGACCGCGTTTAAGGCCGCCGCGGGACAGGAATAAACGGAAGCCCTCCGCTAGGAGCCTGTGGGACTTTGGTGAATTTTTGCATGAATATGCAAAAATTCCGATTAACGGGGCTCCTTTGGGAGTTTGCAAGGTAAAAAACCGCCTAATCAGCGGTTTTTTAAGGTTTTATGTGCGAAGCGCAACAAACTGCTAGGAGCCGCAAGCCGTCCGAGCGGAGGGTTTAATAGTATCACGGGATACGAATAGCTGTAATGAAAGGGAGCTACCGGCAAGGAAATTGAATTGATTATACATAACGATAACACTGACGATTTAGGTTTTGCGGTAATTGACAGCAGGCGCAATGAACGTACCTGCTATCCCGAGGTTGTATACTGTGCGGGAAAAACCATCGATCAATCCGAGGTGATAATTATCCGTATGAGAGAGAAGGGAATTCCTGTACTGGCAACCCGCGCCCAGCCTGAACTGGCGCTGTGTATACAGAAACGTTTCCCCGAAGCAGAATACGATGATGTCTCGCATATTCTTATGGTAGGCAGTACCTACAGCAAGGCGGATCTCAAGGGCCGTGTAATTGTCGCGGCGGCGGGAACCTCCGATCTTGCCGTTGCCAAAGAAGCGGCGTTGACGGCGGAATTCTTCGGCAGCCGCGCCGAACTGGTAACCGATGTTGGGGTCGCGGGCATACACCGGCTTTTTAACCGGCTGGAGGATCTGCGTAAGGCCAATGTTATTGTAGCCGTTGCCGGCATGGAAGGCGCCCTGCCCGGTGTTGTCGCGGGACTTGTCGCCGCGCCTGTTATTGCTGTGCCGACCAGTGTCGGCTACGGGGCCGCGTTCGGCGGGCTCTCCGCCCTGCTGGGCATGCTTACATCCTGCGCGCCGGGCATCTCGGTGGTGAACATTGACAACGGGTTCGGCGCTGGGTATCAGGCCAACCTGATAAATCATCTTGCGGGCAGGGAAAACCATGAAACGTAAGAGGGAACAAGTTGGCGGGCTTGTACGGCACACGGGCAGCGGGTTTTACTTTTAACCACGAAGATGCTATGATTTTAATTATCGGGACCTGGTCCGACGGGGCCAGGGAGCCGTGCAAACAAGTTTGCTTGGAAGGTTGGCAGCAATTTTACTTTTAAGAAATTTAACCGCTAAAAACGCGAAAAGACGCGAAAAGCAAAGTACGCTGCTTCCAAATACCGCGAAAATACCCAAATTTGAAGAAATTTAACCGCAAGGAGCGCAAAGGCGCACGAAGGTTTTGGTAAGAAAACACTCTTCGCGGTTAAAAGTGAGTCCCCTCCGAAAAGTCCGCAAAGTGTGATATAATAAAAACAGCGGGGAAATATGTTTCAGAAAAGCATAGTGCAAGAAGATATGTTCAAGCCGGGCATCCTAGTGTATTGTATCGTTGATATACGGCATAACATATGGTATACTTTACTCAAGAAAGAGGGTGAAGTATGCCGAGGCCGAAAACGTATCACATTAACCTGTCGGGCGAAGAGATTGCA
>JAISQR010000370.1 GCA_031274035.1 Treponema sp.
CCGGCGGAAGTTACCGCTATGGGATAGGTTTTATTCAGAACCAGCGCCGAATCTACAAACTGATTATCCAGAGCCGGAGCCCCGCAGATTATAATGACCGGTTTAATGATCTCCTCCTTTAACCCGCGAAACAAACCAGGGTACAAGATCATCCAGTATCAGTTTTTCCCATTCGCCGTGCCAGAGTATGCCAAAAACCTGTGCGCCCGGCTGTTCAAATCCTTCAATCTCCCCGCCGCTTCCTTGTGCCCAGGGCCGCAATACCGGCGACAGGGTTTCTGTTGTTATTGCTTTTCCCCGTACATCGGGCAAAGCGGAAAAGAACGATCCCAGTTCCGTACCCGCCGAGACCGATACGGAAACAAGATTCTCTTCCCTTTTGTCTTCTTTCAAGGTTCCGCCCAGGGCAACATTGATAATATCCATACCCCGGCCTATTCCCAGAATGGGCTTTCCTCTTTTTGAAAAAGCATGAAACAGAAAAAACTCAAAATCATCCCGTGTTATGGAAAGCTTCATCATTTCCTCAAAGGACGTGTAGTATTTTCCGTAGCGTCCCCTGTGGATAGGCGGCCCCTCGGTCAGAATAAGGGCATCCAACAGATCTCCGTACTCGTCCGCGAGACGCACATCCGCCGGCATAAGGGGTAATGCCCCGCCTTTTGTTACGGCGGAGGCATATTTTCTGGAAAGCAAAAAAACCTGCGCCCCTCCCAGAGGTTCAACACATTCTTCCCCGGAAATGGCGATGCGCGCTTTCATGGATTACCTTTTTACCCATTCCCACACGTTTTCATTGCTGAATCCGCTGCCGTCGTAATCAATGTTCTCCACTGTTTTGGAAATGACGAAAAGGGATCCTGAATGAAACAGGGGGATAAAAGGAGCATTATCAAAAACAAATTTCTGATAATCCAGGATTAACTGTTTTCGTTTTGCCGAATCCAGTTCATTGTTGATTCTGTCTTTCCACTCATCATAGCCGGGATCGGTTATGGAAAAATCGTTCCTCCGGGCATAGCTGAAATTGTGGGCAAACCAGAGGGGCTCGGCGCTGCCCGAATGACCCGAGAGACCTATATCATATTTACCGTCCGCAAGACCGGTGAACATGGTAGCCACATCCACAATCAAGATTTCCACATTGATCCCCGCTTCGGCCCATTGCTGCTGCATGACCGCTACCAGTTCCGCCCGGCTCTGACCTACAGCCATAACATATTTTCTTCCATCGTATTTTCCCGCCGCAAGAAGTTCCTTTGCCTTTGCTATATTGCGTTCAAATTTAAGACTGTTGTTATAGTACTCGCTGGAAGGCAAAATATAGGAATAGGAAACAACTCCCAATCCCCGGGTGGCAAGTTCCGACAATACCGCTTTGTCCAGGGCATAATGCAGGGCCAGGCGTATATTGGGATCGCCGATAGTTTTATTATTCAGGATAGTTTCGGTAAAACCGGACTGATTTTGGGAGCTTACAACCTGAAATCCCGCCTGTTCGACAATTATCCTTTCATCTACCGATACGTTATTGCCGAAAAAAGCATCCAGATCTCCCGCAATAAAAGAAGCCAGTATATTTGAGCCCGCTACAACATTTATTATCAGTGTACCGAACCCGGGATTCCCCAAATGGTAATTCCGGTTTGCCTTAAATACAATCTGGCTTCCCACCAGTTCGGATTCAAAAATCGTAGGACCCGAACCTACAGGATGTTTCCAAAATTCCGCCGTCTTAACCGCCGACGGGGCAATATCCTTAAGGAGATGTTCCGGAAGCACGTAGAAATTCCTGTTATACAGGATTAAAAAACTTTCAGGGGTCAGAATACTTTTGAATTTGAGCTTGAGGGTATAGTCATCCACCGCTTCTATCCCGGCCGAACCGGGGGAAACCGCCTTTCCCCCGTCATTAGTTCCCTCAAGGAATGAGAAAAACCCTCCGCCGGCCAGTATCGCGTCAGGCTGGGTAATCAGATTGACCGTAAAAACCCAATCCTTTGCGGTAACCGGAGTCCCGTCATGCCACTTTGCATTTCTGTTCAGGTGAAATATCACTGCCCTTCCGCTATCCGCGCTCTCCCAGGATTCGGCGTTTCTGGGCTTAAGCACCGTTCCCCCGGCGCTGATATAGGCAAGGCGGTCGTAGATCTTGTCCCAAATTGCCTGGGCATACAAGGAAGCTGAAGGTGAATCATAGGGATTGAGGGAATCCCAGGCCGTCCCCATAGCGTAATAAACAACCGATTCATTTACGGCTGTTTCCGCCCCCCGGGCAGGGGTCTCTTCTTTTTTAGCGCAGGCAGTCCAAAGCAATACAAGGGCTATCCCCGTCAAAACCGCCATTTTTCCTGTAATTTTTCTCATTTTTGTCTCCTTTTCTTAGTTCTATTATGTACAATAGAGCTATTATTAGTATAGAATTCCGATAGAATCACTATGATAATATAGCGGTATTTCCATTCCGTCAATAGCTTATTCACATAAAACTTCACAAATTCAAAAAAAAGTTATATTTTCGCCATCGGCAAAATGATCCGCGCCTGGTTAATGTTCATTTTGTCCCTCCTAAGCTTAAAACCCTGTAAGCCGGATCGTCGCGGGTTTTGCTTCCGTTAAACTGAACCGGCGCTTCGGTTATTTCCCGGGCTTGGACAAAATCCTGACAAAAAATCCGTTTGACAATGAACCATTCGCCGTTTTGCAGTTCCCACTCGTCGGCGAAGCGGCCGGTTCCATAACTTTGCACAATTTTCCCCTCGGCGCCGCGTATGCAGATGCTAAAAACGATATACGCCTCGCTGCCCGCCCGGTTTCCGTTAACGGAAATCGAAATATTGGTCAGTTCGTGAGATTCGGTAATAACCCGCTTGTTTTCCTCCCGGGCCAGCCTGTCCACAAA
>JAISQR010000426.1 GCA_031274035.1 Treponema sp.
GTTTCAACTTTGGTTTCGATAATTGCCTGACGCAGGGCATAAAGGGTCTGTACCGGCGGGGTAAACCGGGTCTGTCCGGTCTTCTTAAAATGGCTGTACTGATCCCAAAGATTAAGATAATAACTCCGCATAGGATAATTCCGGGTTCTTTCCAGGCTTTCCCTCCGGCAGAACACAAAGGCGGTCCCCGCCATACCTTGAATGTTTTTGTTGGAAGTGGATGCCATAAAGTCGATGCCGTCCCGCTCCATATCGATGGGAATGGCGGCGAAGGCGCTGACCGCGTCTACCATGACGGTAATGCCCTGCCCGCGGCAGAAACGGCAAAGTTCCGGGACAGGGTTAAGGAGGCCCGTGGTAGTTTCATGGTACACCAGGGCGAAGTGGGTGTATCCCTCAAGAAGACGCTTCTTCAGGGCGTCCATGTCCGGGATTTCATGGCTGGAACTTTTTACGACATCGTGGGGGATGGAATAGGCGGCGGCAATTTTAGCGAACCGTTCGCCATAGGCCCCGTTATTGAGGATCAGGAATTTCGCCCCTGGGGGCACGCAGGAGGAGATCATCACCTCGTCCGCGGCGGTGCCGGAACCGCCGAAGAGCACCGTCTCCACCTCCCCGGGTTTCCCGGCCATGGCGGAAAGCTCCCCGGTAATCCATTCCATCACCCGGCCGAATTCTTTTTCCCGGGGACAAATATCCGCGGCGACCTGGGCATACTTAACGCTGTCGGTGGTGGTGGCCGGCCCGGGATTGAGGAGCACCTCGCGCCGCACCGCCCGGAGGGATTCGTTCTCCGCAATCCGGGGATAAATTTGTTCCCGGGCCATGGCATAGTGGGCCTCGTCGTCAATTTCCCGCCAGGCATAATACTCGATTTTGCGGATGGCGATGGCCCTTGAACCCGCGGAACCTCCGGCGGGTTTCTCCCCCAGAGCGGCCCGGCTTATCGCGGACATGGCGGCCTCATATTCCATCTTCGGCTGATCTGCGGCATGGGCCGCGCAGTAAGCGGCCATGGCGTCCAGGGTTTCCCTGTCCAGCTTGGTGATTCCCACCAGCTCCGCGTATACCGGCCCCAGCTCTTCTTTTTTTTTGGAATGTGCCAGAAGATACCGGTCCCCGTCGGCCTCAAGATATACCTCGTCCCCGGAATTGGTTTTTCCCGAAGCGAGGATCACGTTAGGCCGGGGATCGTTTATCAAAACAAAGAGGCCGGCGGCATCGTAAATTAAATCCGATTCCAGGATTAGCGCGGGGCCGCGGGCTTTTTCAGCGCAGCGGGCCAGGGTTCCCATGCTCCCGGTGGAAGCGTATTCGGCGTTATGCACCAGGGTAACGCAGGAATATCTCCCCGCCAGATCCTCGTACCATTCCGCGCAGTGGCCGGTACCGATAACGATCTCTTCAATACCGGCGGCGATCAATTTTTTGACCGACCATTCCACAATGGGAATTTCCGGCGCCCCGCCGTCTCCGCCGATTTCCAGAAACCCCTTGGGCCTGTCGGCGGTTTTATCCTTGAGGCGGGTGCCCATCCCCGCGGCCATGATGATCGCCTGCCGTATCATAGGGACGCCTTGATAAATTGTTTAAACCGTTCCATCACATCCTGGGGCTTAACCTTGGGACGCCCCAGCTTTTCCGGAACACCCTGGGCGATGGGAACATACACAAAGCGAAGGCCGCCGGTTTTCGCCCAGGCTTCAACGGTCTTCTTTAGGACGGGGCCGCTGGCGGCCTTGGAAATTTCGGGATAACCGAAGGCCTTGGCCAAAAGGGGATAATCGATTCCCGGCGACACAGTAAACTGCCCGCCGGTGGATTCATGGGCATGATTATCAAAGAGAATGTGCAGCAGAGCCTTAGGCTTATACCACGCGTTCACCCCCAGAGAACCGGCGCGCATCAATACCGATGCGTCTCCGTCCAGGACGATGACTTTCTTATCAGGCCGCGCCAGAGCGAGTCCCAAGCCCAGGGAAGACACGCAGCCCAGGGAGCCCACCATGTACAGGTTGTTGGGTTCGTCCCCCAGTTCATAAAGTTCCCGCCCGGTAAAGCCGGTGGTTGCGAGAAACAAAACGTCATCGGGAGCGCCGGCCTTAACGGCCTTAAGCATCTCGAAACGGGATATCCTTCCCTGCGGTTCCGCGGATTTTTTATCCTCATTAAGCGCGATCGGGGAAAAGGCGCCCTTCTTGACGATGAAAAAAAAGGGCTTCCCCGCGTCGATGATTTCCGCGGCCTTGGCAAGCTGGGCCTCCGCTTCCCGCTGTTCTTCGGAAAGCACGGCGTGATCGATTTGCATAGTTTCGAGCATGGCGGCGGTGATACGCCCCATCAATTCATGCTGGGGCTCATCCCCCAGGCCTGGCCCGCCCCGAAGGGATACAAACCCCAGCACGGGAATACGGAACACCGCGTTGAGGGAGGTGAGCGGAGAGACGGCGTTTCCAAGCCCCGAGTTCTGCATCAGGACCACCGTCTTCCTGCCCCCCAGATACGCGCCGGCGCAGACCGCCACGGCGTCTCCCTCATTGGCGGCCATCACATATTCGCACTCGTTGATCGAATAGTTGATCAGGTCTTTAAGGAAAGAGCAGGGAACGCCGCTGTAAAAACTAAAGCCGTGGCTTTTGAGCAGTTCCCCGAACCGCCGGGTATCAAGCATACCGCCCTCCTCGCAAATTAGAGTTGTTCAAAAACCTCAGTTTTTGAAGTCCATTATTTAGCGCCCGGGATGAGTTCCAGAATTTCCTTGATGGGCATGCAAAACTCATCCGCCTCTTTGGATCGTCCGTATTCCAGAATAGTCCGCGCCGCGTTAACCATGGCCGGATAAGACGCCCGGAGCATGTGGTTCGCATAGATGATAATGTTCGCCCCCCAGGAAGCCAATTCTTTTTCGGTAAACCGGTTGTACGTGGTGGGTACCAGCACCAGGGGGATTTTAGCGTATTCCCGCCGGAAGCGGCGGCAGAATTCCCGGATGTCCTCTCCGGATTTTTCCTTGCTGTGGATCATCACGCCGTCCGCCCCGGCCCTGACATAGGAGAGGGCCCGTTCCATGGCGTTGTCCACGGACTTTCCGGCGATAAGGCTTTCAAGCCGGGCGATGATCATAAATTCCCGAGTCACCTGGGCCTTCTTCCCCGCCCGGATCTTTTCGCAGAATTCCTCCGCCGGCGCGAGCTGCTGTTCCACCTCGGTACCGAAGAGTGAATTTTTTTTAAGCCCCGTCTTGTCTTCGATAATGACCGCGGAAATTCCGTTCCGTTCCAGGGTCCGCACCGTAAAAACAAAATGCTCCGGAATGCCGCCGGTATCGCCGTCGTAAATAATCGGCTTGGTGGTACACTCCAGAATCTGGGTCAAATCATGAAGACGGGTGGTAATATCCACCGCCTCAATATCGGGCTTTCCCTTACTGGCGGAATCGGTCAGGCTCGACGACCACATGCCGTCGAAACGGTGCACCCCATCGTCCTTTAGGCATTCCAGGCTTTCGATGATAAGCCCCGAAAGGCCCGAGTGGGCTTCCATGATCCGCACTAGCGGCTTAGCCTCAATAAGGCGGCGCAGCGTCTTGAGCCTGAGGTCCGGGGTAGTGCCGATGGAGGTGACCGATTCGTTGAAGGCGGTGGAATTAATTCCCGGGGTATAAGGAATCTCGATAACCTGCCCCCCCAGCTCAGCCATGACCCGGAACACATCTTCCCGCTCCCTGGCGAGGATCCCCGTCTTCCAGTCATCCCCATGGATAATAAAATCGGGCCTATACTTTTTTAAATTGGGAACATAACTCCACTCTTCCTGGGGAACCACCCGGCCGACATCCCGGAGGCTTTCGACCACCTGCTTCCGCTGTTCATAGGCAAGATAGGGAAGCCGCTTATACGCCGCGATGGCCGAGTCGGTCAACAAGCCCGCCAGAACCTCCCCGTGACGGGACGCCTCGCGGATGATGTTGATAATGCCGGGGTGGATGATGTCGGCGGTCATGCCCACATAGACGGTTTTCATATGCCTCGCGATGTCCTACGCATTAATAGCATTGTACACAGTTTGAATACCCTCCCGCAGGCTGACGCCGGGCTTCCACCCCAGGGCGCTTATTTTTGATACGTCGAGCAGCTTGCGGAAGGTTCCGTTCGGCATCGCGGCGTCCCAGGTAACGGAACATTTTCTGCCCGGAACGCCGGCGTAGACAATTTCCATAACCATTTGGGCCAGTTCTTTGATGGTGATATCAACCCCGGTGCCTATGTTGATAAATTCCCCGATGTCGGAAAAATTCTTTTCCCTCATAAGAAAGACCGCCGCCTTCGCGAGATCCTCGCTGTAAAGAAATTCCCTGCGGGGGGCGCCGTCCCCCCAGAGGGTAACGGCGTCGCTTCCGGTAATTTTCGCGTTATGAAATTTTTGGATCATCACCGGCAGTACATGCCCATTGTCAATATCATAATTATCCCCCGGCCCATAAAGATTGGAGGGCATGACGGAAATAAAATTGGTGCGGTACTGCCGGTTATAACTATTGCACAGTTTAATAACTGCTATCTTCGCCAGGGCGTAGGCTTCGTTGGTCGGTTCAAGCAAACCGGTTAAAAGATACTCCTCTTTTAAGGGCTGCGGAGCCTCCCGGGGATAAATGCAGGAAGAACCGAGATTAAGCAGCTTCTTTACATTACAGGCATACGCCGCATGCACCACGTTAAAGCCGATCATCATGTTCTGATAAATAAATTCCGCGGGATAAGAAGAATTGGCGCCGATGCCGCCGACCTTGGCCGCCGCGAGAAAAACATAGCCGGGCCGGGCCTCGGAAAAAAAAGACTTAACCGCCTCCTGGCAGGTTAAGTCCAATTCCGCATGGGTGCGGGTTATGATGTTATCATAACCCTGCGCCCGCAATTCCCTGAATATGGCGCCCCCCACGAGTCCCCGGTGTCCGGCTACATATATTTTCGCGTTCTTTTCCATGAGACTTTCCGTTTATTCATAATAATTCTTAACCTTGAAACCGCCGTTCTTTAGATGAAGCTCTTCCTCCGCCAGGGCGGTGTCATGGGCAATCATCATGCGTATCAGTTCCGGCAGCCGCACCTTCGGCTTCCAGCCCAGCCGGGAAAACGCCTTGGAAGGATCGCCGATAAGAATATCGACCTCGGCGGGGCGGAAATAGCGCGGGTCTATGGCGACCACCGTCTTTCCGGTCCTTTCGTCGATGCCTTTTTCATCAACCCCCCGCCCCTCCCACCGGACGGGAATATCCGCTTCTTTAAAAGCCATGGTGATAAAATCGCGGACGCTGGTGGTTACCCCGGTCGCCATAATATAATCATCCGGCGTGTCCTGCTGCAGCATGAGCCACATCAGTTCCACATAATCTCCGGCATACCCCCAGTCCCGCTTGGCGTCCAAGTTGCCTATGTAGAGTTTATCCTGCAGGCCGAGCTTGATGCGGGCGGCGGCGCGGGTGATCTTCCGGGTCACAAAGGTTTCGCCGCGGATAGGACTTTCGTGGTTAAAGAGAATTCCGTTACAGGCGTAGATTCCGTAGGACTCGCGGTAGTTCACCACAATCCAATAGGCGTACAATTTCGCCGCCGCATAGGGGCTGCGGGGATAAAAGGGAGTAGTCTCCCTTTGGGGTATCTCCTGCACCTTGCCGAATAACTCGCTGGTGGAAGCCTGATAGAAACGCACCGTCTTTTCCATGCCGAGAATGCGGACGGCTTCCAGCACCCTCAGCGTGCCGATGCCGTCAACATCCGCCGTATACTCGGGAGCCTCGAAGGAAACCTGCACATGACTCTGGGCGCCGAGATTGTAAATCTCGTCGGGCTTTACCTCGCCGATAATCCGCACCAGATTGGAAGTATCCGCCAGGTCCCCGTAATGGAGAAAAAAGCGCCTGCGGTCCTCGTGGGGGTCCTGATAGAGATGATCGATCCTGCCGGTATTAAAGCTGGAGGACCGCCGCTTGATGCCATGGACGGCATAGCCCTTGCGGAGCAAAAATTCGGATAAATAGGCGCCGTCCTGGCCGGTTACGCCGGTGATGAGTGCGGTTTTCATGGTTATAATCCTATCACAATTATGCCGCCTTCCGCAGTCCAGCTAAGGCGTTCTTCCCAGGGTTTTCGCTGTATTTCAGGCCGCCGGTCAAACACCGCCAGATACGCGGAGGCAGCAGGATCTATGGTATCCCGGTATTTACCAATTTGCCGTAACCCTTCTTCCTTTATGTTTTCAAAAGTATCATAGGGGTGAACAAGCTTGATTTCTATAATAAACCACCGTTTGTTGTATTCTACCGCCAAATCTACCCGTCCCCGGCCGGCGGCATACTCGCGGTCAATCCTTCCGCCGCCGTTCAGCACCCGCTGGAGAAAGGCCATTAAAAGCAGATGAGGGAAGGCTTCGGTATAGTCCGATTTTTGTTCCCATATGGCCGAGTGCTTCCGCCAGAATCGCTGGAACTCCCGTAACAGCGTATCCATATCAAGGGAACCATCGGCCTTTTGCCATTCCCACTCCGGCTTGGGAATCGCCAGTTGGGTACTGTAGGTCATCTGCCGGGCCAGGACCTCCCGGTATATGGGGTTTGCCACACAGGGCGTCCCGTCAATGATTTCTACCAGACCCAAGTCAAGGCATAATCTAAAGGCTTCGCCCGCCGCAAGGCTGGTATCCGGTTCGCCGCTTATTAAAGCCTCCATAACTTTTCTGATCCGGGGATCTTCAAGACGGTAGGCCAGGGCGTCCAAATGGGTTTCCCGGGCCAGGATCATCTGCTCCCGCGCTTTCCGGACATGTTCAATGGTTACGGTTTCACGGCTGTCTTCATTCAAAATCCGCATAGTGGCCCGTTTGAATAATGAATTGACAATCCATGGCTGTCCCCGCGACTGTTCGTAGACATAGTCCAGGGCGTCCATGGTTATTTGTTGGCCGTTTTCTTCCGTCCGTTGGGAAAACAAATTGGCAATATCTTCCCGCTGGAAATTAGAAAGAAACACCGAGTCTTCTTTTACATTAAAAGGCGATCCAGGATTGGGGGCGAGTCCGCCTTTGGCGGCGGTGATGTAATCCTTTAAGTCCCGCATGCCCACAAGGGCAACGGACGCGGGGAATAAGCCCGGCCCCCGGGCGGCAAAGCCTCCCCGCAGCTGTCTCAAAAAACTGATAAGCGACTCGCCTTCAAGAACATCAACCTCGTCAAAAAGCACCACCAGGTCTTTTGGAGCGGTGAGGGCCGCCCAATTCTTCAATATGTCACCAAGCATGCTGTTCGCCGCAAGGGTCTTTAGTTCCGGAACGGGAAGGCCAAAGGAATCCGCGTATTCCTGAATGGCCTTGCAGATGTTCGGCATTGCCCTTTCGGCTTCGGCGAGTCCCTGGCAGCGCTCTACGCTGACATAACAGGCCAAGGCGTTTTCCCCGTTAAATTGCCCGCTGTTGATCTCCCGCATCCAGCTTTGGAGGAAAGTAGTCTTTCCGGTCTGCCGGGGAGCGTGGAGCACCCAATACAGCTTGTCCCGAATGTAGCGGTGAAGCTGAGCTCCCACCAGGCGATCGGCGGGAGGAAGCATATAGTGATCTTCGGGATTGCAGGGGCCGGTGGTGTTAAAAAAACGGACGGGGCGTTTAGTCATCACTTCAAGGTTTATCATGATTATCGAGATGCTCACACTTTTCTAAAAAGTCTGCGATATCAAAAAAATATTTTTCAACAATTCCGAGTTTATCATGGGACATATCCCACCATTTTACCCGCAGCAGACGCTGTATAGTATTGTCATCAAATCGATATCTTAAGATTTTTATCGGAACCCCGGCGGCAATTGCGTACGGAGGGATATCTTTTGAAACAACCGCCCCGGCTCCAATAACTGCTCCGTCATGAACGGTAACCCCATCAAGAATTGTTACATTTGCTCCGACAAACACATCGTTTCCAATAGTTATTTTCTTATGCTCAATTACTTTATCCTTTTTTGCAAGAGACATTCCATTTTGTTTTAGAGTAGAATAAAACATAGGAGACGTACTAATACCATTAAGGGGATGTATGCCCCGTCCGCAGAAAAAATTAGGCCCAATGGAACAAAATTTTCCAATAGACGCATTGTGAATATGAGAATTCTTCCCGATATACGTGTATGCACCAATCTCTGTTTTTGACACCGACCAAGGATAATAGACCTTAATAGATTTTCGTTTGTCATATATATCTTTTTGTTCTATTATCCTTCTTAAGTTAGGAAAAGCAAAATAAAGTACAGAGCCCAACGATTTTTTTAAAAAAGCCCTGGTTTTTTTAAGAAGCCGCCGTTTAACTTTTTTGAAAAAAAAGTTTATATCATTATCTACTCCAAAACACACACGGTTTATTTCTTGCACCAAGAAATTGCTGATAATACAGTCGGGAGGATGTTTGATTTCGCCAATTTCAAACCTGGGTTGATTATTCAGTGATGACCCTGCATCATCTGTATGAGTAGCATCAAAACCATATCCAATGTTTGAAACTAAATTTTTGGCCGGAGTGATGCATAATTTATTATAAAATAATACGGTATAGGTCCACTGATAATCCCATGTATCTACCTCGTGCCGCTCCATCTTTTTAAAAATATTCAACCAATAGTTTCGATCGCTTTTCCTGGTAAATATTTTTTCGATTTTTTTCTGCGAAATGAAATCGCCAAGCCCTTTTATATTAAAATTATAATAATTCCATGCCCGTTTCCATGTCGCCCATCCCCAGCAAATTTCTATCCGTGAAAAAAAATAACTATAACCGCGTTTAATTTTTGCTGATACCAATGGATTATAACCTGAAATATGAAAGATCCTGTCATCATCTTTATATTTCTCCAACAATTTTTCACAGTACGAAAAAAAACTTAATGCGGGAACACAGTCATCTTCCAGAATAATACCCTGTTCAACTTGTTCAAAAAACCAGGTAATTGCCTCTGAAACAGCTTTTCCGCATCCGAGATTTTTTTCCCTAAAAAGAGTTTTTACCTCACAGTCCCAGTCGATATTGGCTAGAACAAAATTCCTTGCATCATCACAAAATTGTTTTTCATCAAGCAAACCTGGCCTCGGTCCATCCGCAGCAATAAACAGACGGACAGGCTTGATACGCCTGATAACAGAAAAAACTTGTTTTGTGGTATCAAGACGGTTAAAAATAATAAATAAAACGGGAGTATTAAACATCGGTTTTAAGAAAAATCCCGGATAAATTCTTTTATAAAGCCGCTTTCAACGGCTAATTTATCGATATGCTTATAAGCATCCATCAAACGAAGTGCAGAATCAGATGGATATTCCATCTTGAAATTTATTTTTTTTACTAATGTTTTAGCATTTAATTTTTCAGCTAATCTTTGTATTTTTCGAACTATTCTTTTAATATACTTCCATACTTTTTCAACAATACGAACAGTACCAAATGAGATATTGTTAATCGTCAAGGTTTCTTTTAGACAGATTGTTTTTTCCGGTTCTTTATTTTTTATTTCTGAATAAACATTTGCGAAAAGAATAATTTTAAATATTTTTGAACTATATATTTTTTCCCAGATGTGTGTTTGTAAATGTCGTGTTTGTAATAAGGCTTCAAATAAATATATTTTTAAATTATGAAGATGTTTATTAAACAATCCAGCCTGTTGATTCCATTTAATAAAAATTGGCTTAGGATTTATTGTATTTTCTCTTATATATTTTTCTCTATCAAGACCATATAGTAATCCATTGCTTTTAATCGATGAGCCAACCCATCCGAGCGGAACTAACGATTCAATATATTTTTTTTCACTGGAACAAATGTTTGCGGCGCCATTGGCATCGGGATTAATGTCACTATAGAAATAGCCGAGGTTTTTTTCTCGCGTCTTTTTTATAATTGATTTATGGACAATAGATGTAGTATACATCTGAGGCAAATCAATGTAATTAATTAAACCAATTGTAGCATTTAATATTTCTAATTTAGTATTTTTAATTCTAAATGAGGAAACGGCAGAATAGGATATATTCGTATTCCCATAAGTCTTTTGACATCCTTCCCAAAAAAAATATGCTCTTGAGGAATTAATTGCTTTAATATTTTTTTTATTTGCTCGGGCGACCAAATAATCGGATACTTCAAAAAAATATGGCATTAGTCCGTCATCGGATCCCAAGAAAATAACCCAATCTCCCTTGGCGTGTTTTAGCAGCCATTCCCAATGATCAACCATTGCCAATGGTTCTTGCGGTTTAATCAAAGATATGTTTGAATGATTTAACGATTTAACGTAATCATATGTACCATCATCAGAATGATTGTCGCTTATAATTAATTCATAATTAATATATTTTTGCTGTATTACTGAATTTATACAATCCTTCAAGTAATCGATAGAATTTCGTGTTGGAATCAAAATAGAATATTTTGGAGTATTACTCAATTTGATAAACCTTCTTGACTATTTTTCTTGCTGGGTTTCCAATTAAAATCTCATTATCATGAACATCTTTTGTTACAACCGCACCGATACCAATTATCACATTATTCTCAATTTTTATCCACAGCAATACCGTAGCATTTACTCCAATCGAGTAGGAGGCTACCCATTAATTGAGTAGCCGTCCTCTCACACCACCGTGCGTACGGATCCGTACACGGCGGTTCAATGGGTGGGAATAGGGGCCTGTATTCTCAGGAGTAACCCTATTCTTTCGTGGAGTATCTCAAATCTTTCCAGTACATCGGGAAATCCAAGCGATTCAAGATACTGGTTGGTCAGTGA
>JAISQR010000545.1 GCA_031274035.1 Treponema sp.
CTTGCAAGGATTTTTTTGTCGGCCCTTGTATCGGCATTTTCCTGTAATATCCGCAGGGTCGTCTCCAAATCCCGGACGATCCGCGTTACCACATCGTAGCTGCCCCCATGGATGGCCCAGTCAAAGACTGTGCCCCGCATCTGACAGAGAATCAGATGGGAGGCGCTTTCGGCATCCCAATACTTATGTAATTCTCCGGCTTTAAGAGCCTTGCGGGTCAGGTCTTTTATATACATATTAACCAGGCTTGATTTATTTGATATGAATTTATTGCTTACGCTGAGCTGTATACGAAACCACTGGGTTACTATTTTGTATCCCAAATCAACGGCATTTAAAACGTAAAGGTACACCACCGTCCTCAAGGCATCCAGGTGGCATACAAAGGCATTGTTTTGGATGACTTTATCGATGAGTTCTTCAAAAAGCGCATACTCGCTTCCCAGGAGTTCTTCCTTTGACCCGTAGTAATTATAAAAAAGCCCCGTCGAAACCCCCGCAGCGCCGCATATCTGTTCTATGGTAGTCTGTTCGTAATCATTTTCATGCCAAAGCATGATCGCGGAATCACGTATCTTCTTTTTTGTTTCCTGCGCCTGTAGCTGCCGTTTTGTAGGTTTTTTGTCCATGACCGGTCCTTGTTGGGTAGTGCAATAATGATACCCCATGCGGCGGCCGCATAAAAAGCCCTCAAAATGTAAAGGGACTAAATATCCCGGCACCATAAAAAATCCTTGACAAGCCCCTTAAAGATCCTTAATATTGAACAATATTCAATGAATAATATTTAGGTATTATTCAAGGTTATAAGAAGCATTCATGTTCAAGGAGGAAATTTTTATGAAAAATGCAAAAAAACACGGGTTTTCGATTTTAGCCGGGCTTTTAAGCATTGCCTTGCTAAGCTGCGCTTCAGGCGCAAGTTCCGGTTCGGCGGCCAGAGCCGGGGGCGCGGAGTTCCTCTCCACGGTCTCCTGGGACGCGGAATACGATGTGGTGGTCATCGGTTTCGGCGGCGCTGGGGCCACGGCGGCCCTTACCGCGGCTAACACAGGGGCCAGGGTACTGCTTTTGGAAAAAGCCCCCAAGGGCGAGGAAGGCGGTAATACCCGGTATTCGGGCCAGTTAGTCCTCTCCGCAAAAGACAGGGAAAAGGCAATCACCTACTACAAAGCCATGCGGGGTAATTATAATAACCAGTCCGATGAGGTTATTGAATACATCGTTGACGGTTCTATCGAAAATAGATCATGGTTAATAAACGACCTCGGGGTAGAAGAAAGCAGGCTTGTTTATCTGGATTATATTGAATATCCCGACCTTCCGGGGTCCGATGGGATATCTACCCTCATCATAGACGGCGAAATCTCCACCGCCAAACTATGGAATTTATTGGTTAAAAAAGTAACCGAACATAGTAAAATTGATGTCTGGTACTCCTCTCCGGCGGTACAGCTCGTCCAGGACAAGAATACCAAAATTGTCCATGGGGTTAAGGTGGAAAACGGCGGTAAGCTTTACAATGTCCGGGCTGTAAACGGCGTGGTCATGGCTATGGGCGGCTTTGAGAACAGCGATGAGATGCTGGAAAATTACGCCCAGCTTGCCGATGCCCATTCCAAGGGCGCCCGGTACAATACCGGTGATGGTATCAAGATGGCCATTGATGTTGGCGCCGATCTTTGGCACATGAGTGCGCTTTCGGGGCCGGATATTAACTTTGTTAATCCTGAAACAGGCATTGTTTGCGGGTATCTTTTTACCAACGCCAGGCCAACCCATTATTCGACCGGTTTTGTCGCTCATAACGTTATCATTGTGGGTAACGACGGTACACGGTTTATGAATGAAACCATAGAACCCAAACATGGTCATATCAAAACAGGAGGGACCTATTTCAGCCTCCTCATCCCACAAAACTCCTGGTGCGTGTTTGACGAAACCGCCCGGAATACCACTCCGGCATACCTCTCCTGGAGCCAGGGTATGGTGGAGGAAATTGCCAAGGGTTGGGTTATCAAGGCCAATACCCTCCAGGAACTGGCTGTCAAAATGGATATTAACTCGGCAAATCTGGCAAAAACAATATCCGACTACAATAGATACTGCGCTCAAGGAAATGATCCTGATTTTCATGTGGATCCCCAGTACCTTAAGCCCATAGCTACCGGTCCCTTCTATGGTATCCCCTTAAAGGCCACCCTAACCAACACCCAGGGCGGCGCAAAGCGTAATATAGAATGCGAAGTCCTTGACCCCTGGAATAAACCCATTCCCCATCTTTACAGCGCCGGTGAATTCGGTTCCTTCTTTGCCGATATTTACAACGGCGGCGGGAATGTGGGCGAATGTGCCTTTACCGGCCGGACAGCCGGAACAAACGCGGCAGCCCCTAAACAGGATACCGCCGCCGTCAGCGTAATGGGAAATAGGCCCCCGGTGGACCTGAGGCTGAAAGGAGAAGCCGCAGTCAGTACCGGTCCGGGGGAATATCTAGGAACTGCCTTTGGCATAGGCGGAGAGCTTATCGTCAAGGTCAGGATGGACAATAGACGTATTGTCTCGG
>JAISQR010000041.1 GCA_031274035.1 Treponema sp.
AATTTTTGCCTACCATTTTTGAAACAATTTAAAAACCGTGTTGGCGAATAATCGAATAAAGTATACACTCTAAAATATACAACTTATATGGAAGTGATACAAGGAATGCAAGATAAAAAGGAATTAACGTTATTTCAGAAATATTTAAAAAAATGGTCGGTAGATATACTACAAATAAATGAAAATATATCGACAAGAGCAATGTTTTTAGTTGAAGATTATTATATAAGTCATTCATTGGAATTAGGAGATGCCATAATAGCATCAACGGTATTAGAAAATCAGGAAACAGTATTGACGGGAAATGAAAGACATTATACCATTATCCCTACTATACAAATACAACAATTTAAACCTTAACAAAAAAGGCATAGCCTGGTATTTTGGGCCTCGCAGCGCCGCAGGGTGAACCGCCACGACCTTGAGCCGGTAAGGTTTTTTCCAGGAAAGAGGACGACGTTTTGGAGACCCTGCTGCAACATCGGGGTTACATCATGCCGGGCGGATAAACCGCGGGGATACGTGCAGCCGCCACGCCCCGGAGTCCCCTCCCGCAACGGAGAGGGGCGGCGAAACCGAATGTTCTATCCAGAGGGATGGAACATTCGGTAACGACAAACATCAGAATGTAGGGTTCGTATAGAGCGGATACAAGGTGCTGTCCCCGTTTTTTCCTGGCAGTCTAATAACTAAGGAAGTTGTATTATTCATGCCGATGGTAGACTTGTTATAGGAAAGAGCGTTGCCGCCGTCCCATGATATGACCGTATTACCGCCAACCTCACTGAGAAAGTAGTTTACTACTCCCCAATCATTGTTACCGACGGTACTCCACACTCTTTTACGACTAGTGCCCCCTATTAAAATAATCGTATATTGGGGGTGTGCGGTATTTACTACCGTTCCATCAGGTATCCAAATACCCGGCAAACCACTACCGCTCGTACCTGGCGCTCGCTTAAACGTTACATCTTGAGCGTCAACGGGATTTGGTCCTCCTTGGCCTTGGGGAGGGATATAGTCCTTTAAGACAAGCTGACCTGCGTTCAACTCTACGATATATTGAGTATTGCCGATCATGAGTTGGTCAGTTCCCCCGACGTTGCTAATGTCATTGCCGCCGCTTAAATTGGTAGAGTAATAGGCAATTTTGGTACCAGGAGCAGCAGTAGCTGAGGTAGAGGCAGAATCCGTGAATATTACTGCTTCACTAAGAAGTTGCAATCTATCATCATCCACCCAGGTTCCCAAGAGCGGATTGCCTCCTCCGTCGTTGTTGCCAGGATTATCCCCGCCATCACCCCCGTCGTTGGGGCAGCCGATAAGGGTCAGAGCGAATATCAGGGCCAGGCCGAGTATTCCCGCCAAAAAAAGCTTCTTTTTCATACTTCCATCTCCTATTGTGGAATTACGGTATTGGATTAACTCAATCGTTAATCTTGTTATGAAGGTATCATAATCAAGAAGTTATGTCAATACCATAATTCATAAAATTATGCTATTACCCTATATTTAAAAACGTGATCGAATCTTTGGACTTACGGGCTATACTTTCTCGGAACATCAAAAACGCGCGGGGAACCTTACATATCACCCAGGCGCAATTAGCGGAATGTGCGGATATTTCTCTTTCTTATGTCATTGATATTGAACGGTGCAGGACCTGGGTGAGCGATAAGACCTTACGAAACCTTGCCCGGGCCTTGAACCGGGAGGCCTATGAGCTGCTCATACCCTTGGAACAGGAGTCCACCCTGGCTCCGGATAAAAAGAAGCGCGTAGTAGAGCAAATAGCGGCCTTGATCAACGCGGAAAAAGCCGCGTTGAAAAAAAACCTGGATGAAAGTATGGAGGATATGCTGCGGCAGATTGTCCATCTCTATGCGGAGTAGACGCGGCGGGGCTTCGCCCCTGCTTTTCCGGGGTCCGCGCCATTGAGACCGGAACGCGCCGTCCCATGGCCTCTTGATGTTCAGGCCGTTATATCCTATAATTCACATAGGATATTTATTGATGGAAGATACCCACTGTAATAATGATTATGCCCCCGCCACCCGCACCGTACATGGAGCCGCCTTATTTGAGCCTCATACCGGCGCGGTGAGTACTCCCATTTATCAAAGCTCTACCTTCAGGCACCCCGGCCTTTATGAAAGTACCGGCTTCGATTATTCCCGCGGGGTGAACCCCACCAGGGCCGAACTGGAGCGGACCCTTGCCTTCCTGGAAAACGGAAAGTACGGCCTGGCCTTTGCCACCGGGATGGGGGCTATATCCGCCGTGATCAAAATCTTCCGCCCTGGGGATCATCTGGTGGTTTCCGAAGACCTCTACGGCGGCACGTACCGCCTGTTCAACGAGTATTATGCCCACTACGGCTTCTCCTTTTCATGGGTAGATACCAGCGATTTTGCCAAAACAGAAGCCGCCCTTAGGCCCGAAACTAAGGCCCTGTTCATCGAGACCCCCTCAAACCCCATGATGAAAGTTACCGACATCCGGCGTTGCGGGGAACTTATCCATAAGCGGGGCGGCCTCCTTATCGTGGACAACACCTTCCTTTCGCCCTATTTCCAAAACCCCCTGAAAATGGGGGCGGACATTGTGGTCCACAGCGGTACCAAGTATCTGTCCGGCCACAACGACACGCTTTCGGGGTTCCTCGTTCACTCCAGGCCGGAACTGGACGTGCCGCTCAGAAACATACAGAAGAGCGAAGGGGCCAGCCTTGCCCCATTCGATGCGTGGCTGACGCTCCGGGGGATCAAGACCTTGGCGGTGAGGATGGAAAAGCACGAGAAGAACGCCCTTAAAATCGCCCATTGGCTTAGGGAACAGCCGGAAGTGGATAGGGTCTTTTACCCCGGTTTTGAGGATCACCCTCAATATTCCCTAAGCCGGAGCCAGGCACGGGGGTTTGGCGGCATGATCTCGTTCTACCTCAAGGACGCCGACCTTGTACCCGCACTGCTCAAGAACGTCTCTCTCATTCTTTTTGCCGAAAGTCTGGGAGGGGTGGAATCCCTTATAACCTATCCCCTGGTGCAGACTCACGAGGCTATACCCGAAGCGATGCGGCTTGCCGCGGGGGTAAACGACCGGCTCATGCGGCTTTCGGTAGGAATAGAAGATCCGGGCGATATTATCGAAGATTTACGGCGGGCTTTTCATAGGTGCGGACACGGGACAAGTAAAACGGAGATACGAGCATGAAAATTTCCACCAAGGGGCGGTATTCCCTGGAGGCCCTGCTCTATATGGCCCTGCTCCCCAAGGGGGAGTATTGCAGTACCCGGGCCATCGCCGAGGCCACGGGAATTTCCGACGGTTATCTGGAACAACTGTTCATTCCCCTCAGAAAAGCGGGGATAGTCCAGGGCATACGGGGACCTTCAGGGGGCTACATACCCGGCCGGGAAACGAGCGAAATCCGGGTGGGCGACATCCTGCGTACCGTGGAAGGTCCCATGGAGCCGGTCGCGTGCGTCCATTCCGAAGTCTGCCCCAAAGAAGCGGATTGTATCAGCAAGCACACCTGGAGCGAACTCTACGCGGAGATCATCGGCTGTGTGGATTCCATCACCCTTGAAGACCTGGTGGAGGCGTACTATGCCATGGACAAACTGGAGTACGCGATATGAAGATCTCAACCCGCGGCCGCTACGGTATACGCCTCCTCATTGATTTGGCCGAACACATGGAGGAACCCCACATACCCCTCGCAAACGTGGCGGATCGCCAGGGCATTTCGGTGCGCTACCTGGAACAGGTGGTAATCATCCTACGCCGCGCAGGTTTCATCCGGTCGGTGAAGGGCGCTTCGGGCGGCTACGCCCTGGCCCGTTCTCCCCAGGACATCGTCATCGGGGATGTCCTGCGGGTCCTGGAGGGGGACATGCTGATGGTAGACCCTCCCCTGCCCGGCGTCCCCGAGTCCCGGATCCGGCGTTGCATACGGCTTACCGTCTACGACCGCCTCAACGAGCGTATCGCCGCTGTTATAGACCGGAAGACCCTGGCGTCCATCGTAGGAACCGTGGACCCCGACGAATCGTACATGTACTTTATTTGAAGTGCCCATCGGGTGCGCCGCGCGGGTTACATTCGCGGGGATTTACCGCTTTGTCCAATGCTCTGGCTAAAACTATGGTGGCCGAGTAGAACCGGGCGGTCACCCACCCGGAGTCCTCGCAGACCCGAACGTGCCCAATTTTCGGACCGCAAGTCTGCGGCATCCGGTTCCTCTGGTCAAAGTTTCGCTCAGCAATATGAGTGCATTATCCGGGGTTTCGGGAGCGGATAATTGTCCAGATAGGCTAAAAATGATTTCCATTCCCCAAGGCGGCTGGAAATGGAAGCCAGGCCACTTATTCTCCGCTTTTTTTATCCCGGTGCGGTATTTTTGTCCAGCGTTGATGAGTTCTCGTAGACCTTCGGTCTGATGTTCTCGTATGACCTTCTGTATATCTGCCCCCCTCGCGAACCTCTGGTTCGACGACCCCGGCCGAGGCGGCTTCGCTCACTCACCGCTATTGCTCCCACCGACAGTATGGAGTTAGAAGCCCTTCTGCCACTCCTCCCTTCTAATTTTTACAAGGGTGTTAGTCACCCTTGCGTTCCATCATCCGCGACGCCGCCCGGACAGCCGCGGACGGAGCTCAATTTGAGGCCCTTGCCGCGTGTGCCGGCGTGGCGAGCGTAGTACCTTGTGTTTATACAGAAAACAGGGATAAAAGCCACATCGAATCTACGGTTTCGGGCATATCGGAAATTTAACCATGTGGTCAAAATGCGGCGGCATTGTTTACCGGGAAAGCCTTTGGATGGTCTCGGTATCAAGACCGGTAATTTTTCTTATTATCTCTATCGGCAACCCCTCGGTCAGGGCATTCCTGGCGGTTTTTTCTAATCCTTCTTCCCGGCCTTTTTTTAATCCTTTTTCCAGGCCCTCTTCCAGAGCTTCTTCTCTTTGAACCGCTACGTAGTCGTCCCAATTCCATTCGTTTAAAAGCATATTTGTTACCTCCGAAGCGTTTTCTTCCAAAAATACCCGTAATATGTCGTGCTTTATGCAAGTACTCTACCGCCGCCTTCATCGTGTCTTCCAGGGTCATACTCTGTCCATATTCCCGTATCTTCGCTATAAAGGCGCTGTACCCGGCAAGCGTTTCACTCTTTTTAACAATAAGCCTCGTTATGGCCCTGGTTGATGTTGTATACCTTGACAAGGAGTTCCAGAACGGGACTCCCGGCGGGGATGCCCAGAGAGGCGGTATCCTCAAAGCTGTCCGAAAGTCTCAAGGTCAAGGGTATAGTAATTCTGATTGCCGTATACGTGGACTTTATCAAGAAAGGTAGAAAGACAAAGTAGCCGTGAACCATTCAGTCACCTGCGGGTTAGTAGCCCGCCCCTGACAGGGAAAAGGTTCTTTGTATTTCTTCCTCAAGGGCTTTGTATGCGCGGCGTTTTGCCACATCGGGAGTTACCGCGCTTGCGCTGTCCGCAGAGGCGCTATAGCTAAAAAGGGGCGTTCCTTTTTCGGCAAACACCGCCTGCACCGAAGGGAAGTAAAAAACGCCGAGTTCCCGCTTCTGCATCCCTTCGTCAACTGTTATGGTACAAACCGCCGCCGCGGCGCTGCGGGTTTTGGAAACAGGAAAGCCTTCGGCGCTGATGGCGCGGGAAAAGGCGTTTACGATGATCGATTCAAAATCAAGAGGGCAGTCGATGTAGACAGCCGCGTTTTGGCGGGCCTCATTCAGCTTTTGCGGCAGGGCGGCCATTTCATTCCGCGTCATGGAAAAGGCCGCATTCATTTTTTGCGGATAGAGCGCCTGCCC
>JAISQR010000057.1 GCA_031274035.1 Treponema sp.
TTAAGGTAGAAAAGGTGCGGTTCAATTGAAAGAATACTGTCAAAGCCCGCGGCGTATGCGTCTTTGAGTATTTCCGGTATATGACCGATGCCTTCCCCGGCGGGACAATTCCGCCTTTCAGGACTGGTTATCCCGTCTTTGATATGGAAATACGCGATACGGTTTTTGAGAAGTTCCCAGGCTTTAAGGACATCGGCCCCTTCCATAATAAAGTTACCGGGATCAAAGATCAGGCGCAGACAGGGGATTCTATCCAGGACATAGACGCAGCGTTCCGGCACATTGGTGAAGATGCCGCTTTCGTTTTCCAGAGCATACTCGACGCCCTGGTCTTCCGCTCTCTTAACCAATTCTTTTAAACGCCGGATCACCTCGCCGGCATAGAGCATGGGATCTTTGTCTTTGGGCATATAGAAACTGAACGCCCTGATATAAGGCGCCTTGAATATTTCAGCGGCCTTCAGGGTCTTGCGGAAATTTTCCAGCACCGCGGAAAAATCGTCTTCTATAGGCGTTTTACCTATGGGAGAACCGATGGCGGATACTGAAAAGCCCCGGCTTTTGAGTTTTTCGGCCAGTGTTTTTAAAGACGCCTCATCATGATCAAGAACGCCCTTCCCGTCCACGCCTCGCAGTTCCAGCATACGGATGCCGTTTTTTTCCAGGGCGTTCATCTGCTCTTCAGCGGTAACGCCAGCCTCGTCGGCAAAACCGCTGATCTTGAATTGATAACTTGACATGCGTGAATCCTCCTGGGACAAAAACGCCGGCCCCGCCGCTTACCACAGGGCTGACGCCTATCCAAAAAACATTATACCCGATTATTTTTCGCCCGGATATAGCCTGTCGTAAAGGGCAGCCGGCATATTATACCTAGTTTATTCTTTTATTGCCCCAAGGGATACACCCTTGATAAAATAGCGTTGCAGCCATGGGTAAATTACAAGTATGGGAACTGTTGCAAACATTACCGCGGCGGCTTTCATTCCGTCGCTCATAATGGGCGGAGCATTGGCGGACGCGCCTTCGGCTGCCGCGATTTCTATCGAAGTAAGGTTGTTAATGATGTTGTACAGTTTGAGCTGTATGGGGTGGAAATCGGGCTTGGTAAGGTACAACAGAGCGTCGGAAAAACCGTTCCAGCGTCCTACCGCGTAAAACAGGGCCAGAGTAGCCAGTACCGATGTAGACAGGGGAAGGTATATCCGCAGTAATACTGTTGGCGGTGAAGCCCCGTCCATTTCCGCTGATTCCCTTAAGCTTTCGGGGATCCCGAAGAAAAAACTTTTTAATATTATCATATTGAATACAGAAAGGCAGCCGGGAAGAATCAATACAAGGGGATTGTTCAATAAATTGAGCTGCTTCATTAAAACATAATTCGGTATGGTCCCGGCGCTGAAATACATGGTAAATATCACCATGGTGTTAAACAATTTCCGTCCTTTAAGGGTTTTGTAAATTAAGGGAAATGCGCAAAGGATGGTCATGATCAGGGAAAAAACAGTGAATGTTACGCAGAGAATCGCCGTCCAGATCATAGAACGGGAAAACGATTTGTCAAGAAATACATACTGGTAGGATTCCCAGGTAAGGTCCACCGGCCAGAATGTTACTTGCCGGTTTACTATAGCCTGGGGGGAACTTAATGAACGGGCCAACAGGTTCAGCATGGGCATAAGGCAGAGGAGTATCATCAAAAAAATAAACAGGGCGATAAGTAAATCGGATATTTTAACCGAAGATGATTTTACCATAGCCGCCACCTACCAGATACCCTGTTCGCCGGTTTTTTCCGCCAGGGTATTGGCGCCCACAAGGAAAAGAACACAAACCACTGACTGAAAGAGCCCAATGGCCGTTGTATAGGAGAATTTGAGTCCCCGTATTCCGACACGGTACACATAGGTGGAGATAACATCGCAGACCTGCCTGACCAGGGAATTCCCCATCACATAGGGCCTGTCGAATTCGGAGCCCAGGATGCTCCCAAGATTGAGAATCAACAAGACGATAATTGTCGGTTTTAAGCCCGGCAATGTAATATGCCAGATTTTGCCGAAACGCCCCGCGCCGTCAACTTCGGCGGCTTCGTAGAGTTCCGGATTGATATTGGTAATTGCGGCAAGGTAAATTATTGTACCCCAGCCCATTTCTTTCCATACGCCCAGGCCTATGTACGTTGTTATCCACAACCCGTTTTTTGTGAGGAACTCAACGGGGGGAATTCCCATGCCGTTCAGCACCGTATTGATTATACCGCTGGAAGCGAAAAGCTGGACGGCGATACCGCTGATAATAATCCATGAAAGAAAATGGGGCAAATACAGGATGGTTTGGGCGGCCCGTTTGTACGTGCCATTGGTAAGCTCGTTCAATACTATCGCGAGGATAACCGGCGCGGGAAAACCGGCCAACAACCCCAGGAAGTTTAACACGACAGTGTTTTTGAGAACCATATAGAAATCGTTTGAAGTAAAGGCCTCTTGAAACCACCTGGAACCTACCCAGGGGGATTGCCATGGTCCCCGGAAAAGGTTGTAATCCTTAAAGGCGATAACAATATTGGGCATGGGCATATAACGGAATATGACAAAATAGGCGGCAGGCAGGACCAGCATTACATACAGCGTCCAATGGCGTTTAAAATAATTATCCCGTTTTGATTTTATAAAACGATTGTCTGTTGATACAACAGCGTTACCCATCATATTTTCTCCTTTCCGGACCGGTTTCAAAATTGCTGTCCCGAAAAAGCGGGACAGCAAAATATTCAGGATCTTATTTTTTAATAGGGATATTTGGCTTTGCGTTCGTCAATAACAGCCTGCTGCCCCGCGGCAAGCCATGCCTTTATGCCGTCATCCCAAACCCTGTCAAACTGCGCGATGGGGCATGTTATGGCCTGTACCAAAACATCGTTCCATTTATCACCCAGTTCAGGATATTTTGTAGCTTCTATGAGCTCAACGCCGGAAACAACAGGCGGCGCCCTGCCGTCTTTAAGGGACATGGCATACGCCTCAATAATCAGATCCCGGTACTCCGCGGGAAAGGCATTAACAACGGAATTTTCATTTTTGATCGGATCGCCCAGATCCATTCCGTTAATGGGGATAGTATAATCCAGGTTCTGGTCGCTGTTCTGTATCCACAGCCCCTCGCCGCGTTTCAACTGGGGTATGCCGTCTACGATATCGTGGACTATGCCTTCGGGCCCTACCTGGAGGAAATAACGGTTCTCGAATATGGAAAGCCAGTTAAGATAACGCATGGCCGCTTCCGGGGCTTTGCTGTATACCGGGATAAACGAGAGGATTCCCTGGGGATCGTAAATATCTTTCGGGGTTTTCCCTTCCGAGTTCTTAAAGGGATCAATGGGGACAAACTGGGCGCCCGGTACATTCAGGGCGAGACCGTCCTGGATGCCGGGGCTGTTCCGGTAGGGATGGTCCCGATCGGCGACGTAGAAACCCGCCCTGCCGCTCTTCAGGTTATTGTGAGTGGTAGTACCGCCGTCGTTATAAAGGGCAAAGTCCTTGTCGATAAGGCCCTCGTTGTACATACGGTTCAAAAGCCGGTAGGTTTCCTTATAGCCGGGTTGGGTTTCTACACCGTAGATCCACCGGTCCTTATCACTGAGTTTGGGGTCGAGGAAGGCCCCCCTCATATGCATGGCTGTTGTACCGCCAACAGTGTCCCCGAATACGATGGGGAGGATGTTGGAGACATTACCGGGATTTTTGTCCTTAAAGGCTTTTATGGCATTATAAAATTCTTCGGTTGTCGTGGGAACGGGAAGCCCGAGCTTGTCCAGCCAGTCCTTGCGGATAAAGGCGCCTGTATAGGCAAGGCCGAGAGCCATGCGCCGTGCAGGTACCGCATAAAGTTTACCGTCAGGAGTTATCTGGCGGTTGATCAGGAGTTTGCCCGGAAGGGCTTCATCTTCGCCCAGCCATTTTTTCAGATCCGGCATGTGGCTGTCCACATAGGGGGTCATTTCAAAAAGGCCGCCTTGTAACCGGAACGTGTTGATTAAATCCGCGCCATAGGTATAACAGATATCCGGAGCGTCTCCGGCGGCCATAAGGGTGATAAGGCCGGGACCTTCCTGTCCCCGGGGAATGGGGACAAACGTAACACTGATGTTTTCGTCCTTCAACAGCTTTTCCTGGATCCACTTGGTCCAGTTGTTGTTGGTGGGATCCGACCGGCCGCCGTCAGTACCCCGGTCAAAAACCTCAACGGTTATGGAGACCGGCGCGTTGGCCCCTCCGGCTGCCGGGGCAGATGACTGGCCTCCCGCGAAGACTGCCGCTCCCGCAAGCAGGAAGAGGCAGATACCAAGAATTGCACGTTTTACCGAATCTTTCATTGTAAAGATCCTCCTTTAGAAATATATACACCGGCTTTTGCCGGTAGAAACCATAAGAGAATGTGAATATCGGAATCCTGTTAAGATGATTCAAAAAAGCGGAGAGGAAACAAGAATGGATTTCAGAAATTAGATTACAGCGTATACTTAATGGGGGGGGGGGGGGGGGGGTATGAAAACAAAAAGATTGTTGAAATTTTCCCAAAACCCGGTTAGTATTAACATGGGGTTAATTGTGAAAAGCACCGGAAACAGCGAT
>JAISQR010000067.1 GCA_031274035.1 Treponema sp.
GGTTGGACAAGGCGCGCAGATTGTGGAAAAACTGCGAGCGTAAACGCCACAATTCCATGCAAATTGTAGTTATCGCGCTTATTGCCGTTCTCATTAAGAGATTTTAGACAGGCTCTTAGGCCCAGCACAATTCTTAACGCTCCCAAATTGGTAATTTTAGTTGTGGGGCCGGTAATCATAAACGAGGCGGAGCTCCCCATGGTCATACCGGAGGCGAGCCACTGTTGTAACAGCGGTATGGTTCCCCCACCGCATACATACAGGGGAACGCCGATGGTCGCCGCCATTAGCACGCCGAAACCCTTGTTGTCGCCAAACAGTTTCCCAAAGGTTTCACCTGGTACATAGCGTTGAAAAAGGGCGGAAAGGACAATACCGATAAGGAAATACAGGCCGGTTGCCTTGACGTTCCTGCCAAAATTTTTGAGAAACCGCACTGCCGGATTCGGATCAGTATCGCGGCTTGCCATGTATTCAAACCTTGTGAAAGTGAAAAACGGTTTGTTCCTGAAAAACAACCTGACACAGAGCCCCGCCAACGCGCCGCAGAGAAAACAACTAACAAAACGGATAACAAGCGCCGGAACGCCCAGGGCGGCGCTGTAGAAAAGCAGATGGGGATTGAGCAGAATGGAACTCATGCAAAAAGCGGCGATCCAGTCCTCCGCCATGCCTTTTTCGGCAAATGATGCGGCAATCGGTATGGTGCCGTACATACAGAGGGGGGAGGCAATGCCAAGCAGGGAAGCGGGAACCACGCCGAAAACGCCCATTTTCGTGTTCCGCATTTTAACAAAAAGATTGTGTATCCTTTCTTTGCCGGAACTGGATATCGAAGTAGTACCAGAGATAGATGAATTCCCGGCGAATTACATCAGCGAAACCATCGGCCATTCAGTTTGCTTCCGTTAATTCCCGTTGTATTGTTCGTCGCTTACTTTTTCAAGCCACTGTACACTGCCGCCGGTCAAGACAAGGTGGGTCATCCGTGAATCCGGTGAGGCTCCGTGCCAGTGTTTCACTCCGGCAGGGCAGATGACAACATCCCCGGCATTGGCGGTAATCCTCTGTCCTCCTTCGCTTTGAGTCCAGCACACGCCTTCGGTGATAACCATACGCTGGCCTCTTTCGTGAATGTGCCAGTTGGTCCGCGCCCCCGGTTCAAAAGTAACGTAGGCGGCGGAAACATTGGATTCGCTGTCGGGCATATAGATGAAACGTACCGCCACATCGCCGGTAAAATTCTCGTTCCCGCCGGGACGGGCGGCCATATCGGAACGGCGGATAACACGCTGGTCGTTTCCTGTAGACAGCGTTTTTTGCACAACGGTTCCGATGGCGTTTACCTGTTTTTGGGTAAGGCCGGCAGACAAACCACCCGCCTGATGCGCCCTGAGCTGCCCTTCAACACCGGTCATAGCGGAAAGCGCCGAGATGGTAACGAGTTCCCGTGTGGGCCAGTCGAGAATATCACGGGCGAAAATATCTCCAAAGAGATGGGCGCGGAGATAGTAGTTGATGATTTGGTCTCCCGGTGCGTTGCGGGTAAGGGGGATTTCATTACCCTGAGGAAATTTAAAAAGCGTTCTCTGGTTTTCAGCGCCAATGTCGTAACTTGTCCTTCCGTCAGGGATAGGCGTATTATCCTGGCCAGGCGCGGTGGTTTTACCCTGCTTCCCGCGCTCGTCAAGCACACGCCCCACAGCGGCAAGGCTGTTGAGACAGCGCGGAAAGCCGCAATAAGCGTAGAGTTGTACAATAGCCTCCCGCGCTTCATTTACGGTAAGCCCCGCGTCAAAGCCTCTGTTCAAGGCTTGCTCCAATGTCGGTACATCGCCCCGCGCCGTAAACGCCGCTATGAGGCATAGGGCATTCTGCTTCGGCGTAAAAACGCCGCCCGGCTCCCCATTCGCACTCTGTTCAACCGGGCCTTGCGCAACAATTTCCATAAGTCCTCCTAAACAAAAAAGCGTTACTGCTAAAAAAAATAATTTTTTCACGTTTTTCAAAGCCTCACCAGTTCATACAATAAACTGCCAAGACCGATCTCCGCTCCGTGGTTGATGGTTCGTATGCCATTTTGGGACTCCATGCGTTGTATCAGTGATTGCCCATCGGGAGCCGCATACACAAGGTCAACACAGGCTTTGTCCAGGGCTACCGGGTCAAGGGAGGCAAGGATACCGATGTCATGCATATCCGGTTCGGCGGGGTTGCCGTTGCAGTCGCAGTCCACCGACAGGCGGTTCATCACGTTGATGTAGAGGATTTTTTCGTTCAGGCTGTCAACAACGGATTTCCCCGCTTCGGCCATAGCATCAAGGAAGGCGTTTTGATCCCCGCCCCAAGCACTTGTTTTGCTTGTACCGCCTGAGTGAATCCAAGCTTTCCCTTCGGAGGAAGCGATACCGATGGAAATGTTTTTGATAGCGCCGCCCAAGCCGGCCATCGCATGTCCCTTGAAATGGGAGAGGACGATATAGTAATCATAATTTTTGAAATTTGCGCCGACAAAATTTTCGCGGAGCCTCGTCCCGCCCTGCACCGGAAGGCTTATTGAACCGTCCTCATCCAGAATATCAACGTCCGCTATCGCCGTATATCCGTGAGCCTTTGCGGTTTCTTTATGTACCGCCGTGCTTGCCCGTCTTCCGCCGTAGGCGGTGTTCGATTCAACAAGAGCGCCGTTTACCCATGAGTCCCGCAGGGCTAATGTCGCCGGTAAAGTAGACTTCCGGCGCTGTACATGGAGTTCCGGTTGAGACAGGATTCATTGTTTCCTCCTGATGATTTGCGGAATTTGTTTTCGTCTCTTTCGCCGTGTTACACGAAACAAGTACGGTAAAACAAACCATACCAAGGGTAAGGCAAACAGCCATACACTTGATAAACCTTTTGAACACACAATAGGAATTCATATTATACCTCCAGTATTATTTTCCGTTCATTGCGCCGTAATGCCGTTTCTGCGAAGCCATGCTGTTATGTCATTGGGCAGGGAACTGCCCCCTGAATAACTGACCGAAAGGGCCTCGCCGATTTTCGCACGGGGTTCAAGTTTCGCTATCGCCATAAGACTCTGCCCGAAACGTCCGCCGCCATGACTGCAAAAGGGAATAATGGTCTTGCCGGATAAATCGTATTCTTCAAGGAATGATGCGATAGGGGCGGGAATAGAAGCCCACCAGTTGGGATAGCCCAGCAGAATAATATCGTATTGCGCCATGTTGTTTACATGAGTTTTAAGGGCTGGCCGGGCGTTTGCCCTTTGGTCCCGCAGGGCCTCGTCAAGGCAGGTATTGTAATTCCGGGAATACGGAGTTATACATTCAATTTCAAACAAATCCCCTCCGGCCCGTTCGTGAATTTGACGCGCAATACCGCGGGTGTTGCCTCCCCGGGAAGAATACACGACAAGAATCTTCGGTCTTTGGCTCTGCGCTTCTATCTGCGCCTCCATGCAAAAAAGGGTTAATGCTAAAAGCAAAAATTTCTTCATCATGTTTTACCTCCGTCAAATTGCGCCGACAACTTTGTGCGGAACATACAGTTCCTCAAGATAGGTAGTGTCATCTTCCGTGAGTTTTATCTTAAAAACACCCGCCGCATCATCAAAATACTCCGGCTTGGTTGCGCCGATAATGGGGGCCGTAATTCCTTTTGTAAACTGCCACGCAAGAGAAATCTGCGTCATTGTTGCATCGTAGTTTTCCGCAAGTTCATTTACCCGAAGAACGATTTTATAGTCGGTTTCCTGAGTTCCATCGTACTTGGAAATCGCACTCTTATCAGTTTGACTGCGCATGGTGTCGGCCTTCCATGCAAGGCGGGAAAGCCGTCCTGCCGCGAGAGGGCTATATGGGGTAAGTGAAACATTCCACTGATTACAGATGGGTATAAGTTCACGCTCGTCTTCACGGTAAAGCAGATTATAATGATTCTGCATTGAGACAAAGGGCGTCCAGCCGTTATTTTTGGCGGCAAGCTGCATATTGAAAAACTGATAGCCGTACATTGCCGAAGCTCCAAGAGCCCTCACTTTGCCTTTTTTGATAAGGCTGTCAAGGGCCTCCATCGTTTCTTCAATCGGCGTGTCGTAATCGAAGCGGTGAATTATGTAAAGGTCAACGTAATCCGTTCCGAGCCTTTTTAATGAGCCGTCAATCTCCCGCAGTATCGCTTTTTGTGAGAGTTTTCCCTCGTTGAAAAATACCTTGGTCGCCAGTATCACATTATCGCGGGATACATTATTCCTGATTGCTCTGCCAAGATACTCCTCGCTGGTACCAGCCGCATAGACATTCGCGGTGTCAAAGAAATTGCTTCCCAGGCCGAGGGCTTTTTTAACGACAGCTTCGCTCTCATCAGGATTAAGCGTCCATGTGTGCCCTTTGCCTGCATTGTCTGCGGGAGTACCAAAACTCATACACCCTACGCAAAGACGGGAGACTACAAGATCCGAATTTCCAAGTTTTGCATATTCCATTTTAATACCTCCAAAAATTACTGTCCGTTCCGCGCAAGGCGGAACCCAAGGTTAAAGCTGCCGTTGTAAGGCGGTGTGGCGGCTCTATAGGCGAAGCGTATATGTTTGGGGAAGTCGTTCCAGCCGCCGCCCCGGTTTACCCGCAATGTGCCGCTTGCCGGACCTGCGGGGTTAGTTTGCGCCGCTGTTCCGTAGTCGCCTCGTCCGTTCCGCGTTCAGGCTCGTTTGCGGGGCTTCCCATGGTGAATGTGCCGCCTTTAACGAGAACAAAATCATCGGGGAACCGGCTTTGCGCTATTGCGGAAACGACGGCTAAAAGTACAAAAGGACATAAGAACAACATTTTCACGGTATCACCACCTCTTTTATGCGGCGCCGCATATATCAATCGAAACGCAACGAAGTTGTGTCCACCTCGAATGTTACATTCGCATCTCCGGTACTTCTGAAAATTTCAACACCGGAATCAATGCGCCCGATTTTCTGCATACTGAACCGTTCACCATTTTGGGCATACATGATGACAAGGCTGTGTCTGAGCGGCCAGTAGATTATTTCGCCTACCTCGTATCCGGTAGTCGGCACATTATCCGTGGGCAGGGCATCGGGAAAATGGTAGCACATTTCACGGTTATACAGGTCGTCCATCTTCACCGTCAACGGCAGCTTGGCGAAAAAGGCGAGGGAAGTGGCATTGTCAAGCAATGTAGCGGTGAGGGTTGTATTACCTACCATTATTTTTACTTTCATTGTTCCTCCGGTTGGCGTGTTCCCTGTTCCGCCGGTTGCTATATTTCCGGCTCCGCCCTGGGCGCAGATACTCAATGTAAATACTGCCATTTCTAAAAACATCAGTAGCAATATTTTTTTCATGTTTGTTCTCCTTCGTTTTAATGTGAAAACAAAGAGTTGAGCCATTGTGTACATAAGGGCACCCACATTCCAACGCTTGGATCAATTCCTTCGCCCGTTGGATTAGTAAGCACGTTGTTTGCAGACATCCCATGCTCGCCACTCTGGAAAATATGCATCTCAAATGGCAGCTTG
>JAISQR010000214.1 GCA_031274035.1 Treponema sp.
TGAGCCCAGTTGTTAGCGGAAAAAATGGGGATTTGGTTTACCTTCCATTCCAGTTTCGCCGCCCGGATGGCTTCGTCAGAGGTAAGTACCCCGTCCAGTACCGCGCCGATGCCGTGCCAAGGAACTTCCCCCCGGCCTGAAAACATGAAATCATGTTCCAGTAATCCTGCTGCCATAATACGATCCTCCTGAAAACAAAAATGGCCGCCCGTACGGGCAGCCCGGTGAGAGAAATACAAAGCCAGAACGTGATGTGTTATCCGTCCACATCCCTGTCCGGTTCCGGAAAATACCCTTCTTTCCGCAAGCTGAGAAACCCCTTCCGGGTAATGATAATGTGGTCAAGGACGTGGATGCCGAGTATCTTCCCCGCCTCGTACAGGGACACGGTTACTTCCTTGTCTTCCTGAGAGGGTTCAAGACTGCCTGAGGGGTGGTTATGGCACACGATAATCGCGCATGCCATATCCCGAACAGCCCGATAAAATATTTCACGGGGATGTATCAGGGTCCGGTTCACCGTGCCGATGGTGGCTATTGATACGGAAACCGGTTCATGGGCGGTATTCAGGGTAACTACCATGAATTGTTCCTGCCGAGCCCCGGCGTACCGCTTGACCAATTCGTACGCATCTTCCGGGTTGTCCAGTTTTCCCGGATTTTTCATTTTCCGCTCCGAGATAATTTCATAGATCACAACGGCCCCCTAACAATGGAAATCCGCTTCAATAGCATACCAGCCGTCTTCTTCAGGGTTTCGGCGGTAGTCATCTGACTGGATATTGAATACCAGACTTTCCGTACAGAAAGACTGTTCCAGGAGCAATCCGGCTTTTTTATAATAAAAGCCCGCCATACCGTATTCCTTTTGTTCCGTTTTTTCCTTTGCTTTTTCAACAAACGACATCGCTTTTTCCAGGTGATCCTCGTGCGGCAATAGTCCCCGAACTTCGCAAACCGGTTTATTAAACTCGCTTTCCTTATCCGGTACGATACCCCCATAATCAAAATAGGCGTGTTCTCCCGTCTCACCATCGACAAAATCCTCGGCTTTCCTTTTCGCGTCTTCAATGCTTTCCGCCTGAACAAGCAAAACAGGATGAAAATGCATACGCTCCCTCCCGGAGATAAAAATAGAGCCGCCCATACAGGCGGCCTGATGATGAACGATTAACCGGCTAACGCCGTTTCCCCGCTGTCTTCGGCGCTGAACGCATCCCGCTGTTCGGGCCGGAACTCGATATGTTCCGAAACAATCACCGTTTTGGAACGCTGGTTTCCTTCTTTGTCGTTCCACCGCTCCTGTTTCAGACGGCCGGTAACCCGAATTTCCCGCCCTTTATGGCCGAGGTTTTTGACGCTTTCGGCAAGTTTCCCCCATGCCTGAAGGTCAAAATGGCTGATTTCCCTGACCATGTCGTCCCTTTTGCGGTAGAACCGGTTAGAGGACAGGGAAAAGTTGCATACCGGCGTACCGTTGGAGGTGGTACTGAAATCCGGTTCCGCAAGCATACTGCCCTCAATCAGAATTGAATTTAAGTTGTTCATTAAGAACTCCTTCAGATAAAAAATAAGGCCGCCCGATACAGGCAGCCTTTCCATACAATGGTATAATATATAATTACATACCCTGTTTCTTCCGGTTTTCCCTTCGCTCAACAATGCTTGTAATATGCGTACTTTCCTTTTCATCCAGTTTTTCACAGGTTATCAACATATCGAGTATAATCGGGTCATCCAGCGGGAGCTTTTCCTTATATCGCTTTACCAATCTGCCCAGCAGTTCCCGGTGTTCTGTCCGCCGGTATCTGGGTAAGTTTTCAAGGCCGATATATTCTTTTATTTTTTTGCAGGGCGCGCATCTTCCGCAATGTTCGATGATTTGTTCCCTGCCGCCATGATTCTTTTTCTTTCTCTCATATAAAACACTCGGCCTTTCGCAGGTCCAGCAGTTATAGGCAACCGTATTCTGAAAATACAATAGTTTATTGATTACCATTTCTTTGCTGTACTTTACTAACGGGAACTCCAGTTCGGGTATTTTGTTATATTCCGGGAATGACAGGGAGAAAAATGACCGCCATATTCTTTTTATTTCGCCAAGGTACGAAACGGCGCTGTCGTTCATGATGTATCCGATATGAACCTCGTCATAAAAATCTCTCCTCTTTTTAACCTCGCAAAATAAGCCCAGCGTCCATAAAACGGGCTGAAAGGAGAAAATACCGTCGATGTTACGCATATGCAGGGGAACGGTAATGAGGTCGTGAAGATTATGTGTTTTTATTTCCGGGTTGGCGAGGAGTTCCTTAATCACCTTTAATTCTATCTGCCGCTTAACCGGGTCGACGCTTGAAGCCTTGATATATACCGGGTAAACATGATCACCGTTTTCCAGGTTTTTTATCAAAAGGCAGGTGCTGTCAAACCCTCCCGACAACGCCTGTAAAATGTTTTTATTCATGATTTTCCTTCTTTTTATCTAATCCAGAATACTGCCCGGAAACCCTATGTATTCAAGAAAATTCCTGGCGTCATTGCCTTTAAGAATAACAATAGGCTGTCCGTATTCCGGCCATTGTACCGGGACATTCTTGCTTTTCTTGTAAAGATTAGTACCGGTCTCATCCGCTTTGATCATTTTCAATTTATTGGCTTTCTTGTTCGCGAAAATAAAGAATGAACCGTCGCGGGCGTTCATGTTCATTTTTTCCGTTACGACCGTACTCAGGGCGTTTTCTTCCCGTCTGAGATCCGTGGCTCCGGGTTTCAAGACGATTATCCCCTTTTTGTTTTTTTGGCTTCCGTTGTTCTTTACGGTATTTTCTTTCCGTTCTTTCATACGTTTCTCCTTCATTAATTTTTTGGAATATAGTTGATTGCTATCTCATAGAATCATATATATGTTCATGCAAAACCGGTGTAATATTTTGCGCGGAATCTGAAACAACATTAATAATGAATTACAAATCTGAGGAGGAATCATGAAAGAAAAATATCTCACGGTAAAAGACGCCTCATCATTAACGACGTTAAGCCCGTCTACCATTTACAGTTATGTTCATTACAAAGTAATACCGTATGCAAAGATTGGCGCGCGGATTGTATTTGAGGAAAACCGTCTTAGGCAGTGGCTGAAATCAAAGGAGAAAAAGATGGTTAAAAGGGATTAGGCGTTATTCCATCATAGGCCGTCCTGACTGGGGACGGCCTTGCTCTGTCTGATTATTCTTTAGCCCCTGTGCATAGAAAAAAACGGGTTACTAAGTAACCCGCTAAAACCCGCCGTCTCCCAAGGGTTTCACTAAGTTCAAAATATCCTGGTAGAGATCTTTGGGCATTTCCCGTCTGTGTATCAGGACAAAGTCCCATAAATCTTTAATAAACCGCCCCGTCTCTTTATCTTCCCGGTCTGCTATACCCAGCGAGCTTTTATGGATGATAGCCGATACCTTGACCATATCAGGGGGTAAGGGCTTTTCCCAGGTAAGTACGGCATGATAGCCTTGGGCCTTCATGCTTTCCCGATACCGCTTTTGTTTCCCGGCGTTTGCCTGCCGGGCTTTTTGCGCCTTTTCCCGTCCGGCCTCGCCTTCCCGGTTGGCGGCTTCCCGTTCCGTCTCCTGGGCGGTACGTTTTTTAGCTGTCGTTGCTTTTTTAACCATTTCCTTCACCTTTACAGTGGGTTACTAAGTAACCCAATAGTAGACTGCCGGTAAAGGGATTGTCAAGGTGCTGTCTTTCCAAAGCCCGTCAAGCGAGAAACAAGGCCGCCCGAAACAGGCGGCCTTGCTATAGTGAGATATACTACGTGCCGGACTTAATCTGCCGCTACTATTTCTTCAATGGCGTTTTTAAGTCCGCGGACCTGTAAATCATAGGATTGTACGCATAGTTTATATCTAATCATTACATCCTCAAGGGGAACCATGTATACAATATCAACAAGTTTCTCCGCTTCGTTTTTTAACTTCATAAAATTGTTTACCATGACGGAGTTAATCGCGGGGACACGGGTCATCGCTTCGATAGCTTCATTAATTCCCACGCGAAGTTCCTGAATCTTTTCAGTAAGTAATTCTCTCCCGTTAATATGCTCAAAAGGATGCTGCCCCGGTTTCTCATTGACTATAGGGGGTGGGTCACTGTTTCCGCCAAAGCTGGAACTGCCGAAGTTTCCTTCTCTGTTATCATTGCCGCCAAAATCATCCTCTCCTATGCCAAACTCATCCTCTGTTTCCGCGTCCCCTCCTGAGTCTGTGTCATCGCCGCCTTCGGAAGTTTCATCGGGGGAAGGAATATCTTTATCAGGATTAGCCAATGATTCTCCCAGAGCTTCAATGCCGCGCGTCTTTTCTTTATTATGGCCGGGAGAAACAAGCTGATACCATTCCTCTATTTTCGCTTGATTTGCGTTGTTAGGCTGATCCCATGCTTTCATTGGTGGAATAGTATCCGGTCGGCTTTGTTTCTTTTTCAATTTTTCTGAATCTGTTTTTTTTTTGTTCCGCCGCGTGAGTTTCGGTTATACCGGTTAAATCAAACAGATCAATCAGTTCATTGTTTTTACCTTTTACTGTTACATGCGTAAGGGCATCCCAATCGAGATTGTTAAGTATATTCATACCGTTATTCCTTTTTTAATGTAGATCTATTATTATGTTTTAACAATTTAAACCAAAAAATAGTTCTATAATTTCGTTTTACACTTGGGGCAATATTTTTCTTCTTCATGGATTTGCATGAATTATATCTGATTATTTATCGCTCGTTTCTAATCTGATAATGATTACCGGCAACCAATATTATCAATAAAAACAGTTATTATTTTAGAAACATCCTGCCTTGCCAGTAGCAAGGCAGGATGTCATTATAATTTAGGCTTACGCGACTTCCTCCCCCTTGCGTTGCCTTAAGAAGGTGAAACTCATTTTCAGGATGTCAAATCTCCACGTGTCATAGACAAGTCCTTTCTTGAGAGGTTGCCGCATGACGGTAAATATTGCACCGTACTTCGTTTTTTCCCAATTAAAGGAACGGTCCCTTACGATGGCTTGTGTAAGGAAATGCTCCCCGTCGTAATTCCTATCAAATTCGGTATGATATCGGCCAATCAGATAACGAAGCCGATTAGGGGGATCGCCTTCTTCCCACTTCCTCCAGAGCATTTCGAGTTCTCCACAAAGAAGTATCTCATAATGCTCTGCGCAATACCTTTTGCCGTCCCAGTAGTTGAGAGCCATGTCTCTATTATTGCATCCATTAATGGAGCAACCGCAATTGGAGTTATTTGTTATCTCCATTGTAATACCTCCGCCAATGATTTTGTTCAAATCATCGAAGCCTGTTTTGAATACTACGGGTTTATCCGCCGCAGTATTCCCGATTGGCGCAACCGACTTTATTGTTGTTGCTTTTTTCTCAAGTGTCCCTTCTGTCAAACAGGCAGGGCACTGCCGACTATAGATAGGTGTCGACCTACCACATTTTGTGCATTTAAGCATTTTTCCTCTTCTTACACTTGTAAAAACAAGGTAAGTCCCGAACAAACATTGTCCGGAAATTCGAAAATTTTGACTTTGGGGTTTAGAAAACAGAAACGGTGGCAAAAAGACAGATGTTGTTTTTTGATTCGTTTTTTATTGCCGTCGTCCTCTCGTTCAGTAACTCCCCCAAATTTTTCTCTATAATAATAGGATTATGAAGTAAACGGTTTTTAGCATCGTTGCCAAACGGGGCTTTCAAAACCGTAAAACCCCGGGGTCATGGGTAGTTACTGCCGGAGGCATGGAGCCTTGATCGGCAAAAAATAAATCAGGCCAAAAGCGAATTTCTCCTTTTCATAATCAATATACAGTGCGATTTAAAAAAAATCAAGATTTTTCACATAATTTAAAAAATAATTTTCAAGGTGCTTTTTTCGTTGTCGCAAGTGCTGCTATTACTCTAACTTGTTGTATTATAATGAATTAGCCAAGTGTTGGTGCTAATGCCTACCAGCCGGTAATAGCCAGATTAAGGAGTATTGCTTACACAAATGCTTACTTTGCGGCTAGAAGCCGGAAAATAACTCCCGAAAAAGGGCTTTTGCCCTTTTCTGACCTTAGCCCCGGGATCAACTAAGCAAGCCGTTCATTGAGCGCATCCTGTAGAACTCTGGATAAACTCAACCCCGATTTAGCTACTTCTTCGTCCATCCACTTTGGAATACTCACCGTCCGCTTTACCGCCCGGCCATCCTTTACCTCGGACCGAATAAGATTAACAAACTCCCCATTTTCTGTTTTCAAATCCTTGGGAGATGAAGCCTGGGGAATTTCCTGTTTCTTATCGGTTAAATAACTAATCCATTGAGTTAAAGCCGATTCCGCCATATACATGGCATTTCCCAGAGACTTTCCCTCACTGATACATCCAGGTAAGTCCGGGTAGGTAATGGTATAGCTTTCATCGTCATTCTTATGAAAGATCGCGGGATATACATATTCCATAGCCGTTATCTCCTTACTCAATACCAGCCACCTTTAGGATCGCTTTGGCGGTATTCTCATTTATCTCACGATGATTAGGGACCTGTACCGGACGGCTCCCAGCCTTCTCGTATATCGCATGGTCCCCAATCCTGTCCAGCCGGTAACCGGCAGCTTCCAGCTTCTTGATGAGGTCCCTCCGTTTCACCTATAAGCTCCCATAATGAAATAATAATACGTAAATTACGTAACGTCAATGTACCGGCAACCATTAGACCCTTCCGGTTTGGATATTTTCTTTCGGGTAAGCCCTGTATTAGGGCAAACAGACCATATGTTCAATAGTGATCCAGCGGCTTCATGTCCCCGGTTAAAAATATCTATGCTCCGGGAACATAAAAACAACTTTCCACTACAACTGTTCTTTTTGGATGTCCGACTACTGAATCTTTATTAGGGAGATGGGGTTACTTAGTAACCCCATATTGTCTTGAATTTTAGCAGGGAGTCCGCAGTACGTCTGATGCTGGGGATTTATACCATATCCTCAATTTTTGAAAAATCTATAGGAAGATTTGAGGCGGGCAAACGGAATGAAAACACGGTTTTTCCGTCGTCATTGGTTATGGCAAAATCTCCAAGACTGATGATATTCATGCCAATGATGATGTCGAATTCATCACCGGTATCTACTGCGGCTGCCATGATGTTACCAATAGCCGTATTATCAGGCAGCATAATATCAATCAAGAAAACATCGGCAAATGCCCTATTATGAATACTGGTTAATTCAAGAGAATTGACTTTTATAAGCTTTAAAGCTGCGGCGAGTTTATAGCTGATACAAGTTAATTTTGCCCCGGTATCCCACATCGCAAGGGCATCAACAGGGTAGGTCGTAAAATCTTTGAGGGCGCAGTATTCCTTTGATTGTTGAACAGAAACAGGGGTAATAATCCGGGTAAGGCGATGGTCCGCCTTGTGGGTTATAGCGAATGTGCCCATGAAAAGGTTCCTACAAAACCCAAATCTGCGGCCGATAGTTTTGGCGTGTCAGGATCTTCACATTTATGGACAATATACGTTCCGGGCTCAATGTTTTTTTCCGCCATGGCCTTAAAACCATCCATGTAGTTTTCAAAATAACCCAGAACAGTTTTTCCCTGAATAACTACATACTCACCAATATGTCCCCTGGTTATTTCTTCCTGGTGAGCTTTGTAATAGTATGAAGCGTCTGTAAATTGGTCCATACATATTCCTCCCGCCCCAAGACTGTTCTCTCAATGAAATATAGCATACTTTCCCTCTGCGGGCTAGACAAAAGACACAAATAGCCGCCGTTTCTTGTAAAAAGATCCCAAAATACGGCAGATTGACAAATATAAGTGAATATCTATAATATATAAATAATGAGTAATAAATCAAGAAAAAGACCTAAAACCCCATTTGGGCACTATTGTGCAGTATTACGGTCAAAATTGGGCCTGACTATCAAGGATGTGGCCGCACGGATGGGCTATACCCAGCCCTACATAACGCAGATGGAGAACGGAACCGCGCCTTTGACATTTGAATTTCTTAGCCGGTGCATAGCTGCTTATACCAATAACCTGAATACATCTGAAAAGATTACACTGGAGACCCGCTTCCGGCTATGCTGTGAAGTGCTTTCAACGTTAGGAAAAATCGAAATTGACCTGTCCAAAACAACCTGTGTCCACCGGGAAAACTTAAACAGATTGATGACCGCGCTTTTACTCAACCAAAAATACCCAGAAAACTCATTGGACGTGATATACTGGACGCATATCAATAACTGTATAGAAGTGTTAGCGGAAGACCCGGAAAGGCGCCAATATGAGATTGATAGAATCATTCCAAAAGCGGAACTTGACCCTTTTGAAGATTTTAGTAACCAGAAGCCCGTGATGCCTTTATGAGGCTATAATTATTCGATTTTTAACACAATTCATTCAGCTTCTCAACAAATTCTTTGAATTTGTCAGGTCTGTCAATATACACATCACTATAATAAACAGGTTTCCCAAACAGAATCTTGCAGGCACTTTTTAATCTGCCCCATAGTGTAGTATAGTTATGATCATAGCGGGAGTCCTGAACGGAAATATTATAGTCAATATCGCCGTCCTCCCACACGGTTTTATCGACAACAAGCATGGAACATTCACAATCACATTTTAGCAT
>JAISQR010000254.1 GCA_031274035.1 Treponema sp.
TACATCGAAAACCTCAAAAACGCCCGGGAGCTTTTGGTTCGGGAGTATGAGGATACCGATACGGCGAATTTGCCCGACGAACGGTATCAGGTCAGGATGCGGTATTACGACAACGCCCAGCTTATCGAGGAGCGGAAATCCTACGACGTACAGATGAAGAGCTTTGAGACTGAGATTGAGCATCTGTGGGACCTGCTGTTTGTCATCTATGAAGACGGAAAATCCGGGTTCAAGGTTACCGATTTCACCGATTTGGCCAAAAAAAACAGGAACCGGGTCAGGAAACTGGTAAAAGAAAAGACCGGGGAACCCCTGTATGAGCATATCGCCAAGGTGTGGGACGAGATTACCTTTGTAAAACCCGCTGAAACCGATGTGGAGCGGATGAACCGGACCTATATTTATGAAAAAGACAAGATCAAGCAGCGGCTCATCATTATGCGGGATAAGATGGCGGCCATGTACGATTACCGGTATCCCATCGCGAGGCGGGTTATGGAAGACCGGCTTAATTCCCTGGAAAAGGACTATTTCCGGTTTGACTATATGATCAACCCCTATCATATTCAGCCGGGCCTGTTTTTGGAGGTGGACATTACTTCCATTAAGCGGAAAAAGGCCACGCTGAACGCCATGGCGAACGTGCTTAACGAGTTCCTCCACGGGGTTTCCAAGGGCTTCCAGGATGCGGCCTTCGCTTCCTTCAGCCGCCGCCGTTCCACGGTCCGGGAGGACATCAACCAGTCCTTCTCCGACGCCTCCCAGGAATCGGCGCCCGCCGCTGTCGCGGCGCCGGGCCAGGCGTATCTGGATATGCTGAACACCGCGGACAGTTCCGCTTCCCCCGCGGCTGCGGCCCCGAAAAGCAGGGCTAAAGCGGCCGAGGTAAAGCCCTCGAAACGGGGAAGGCAGGCCGGCAGGCCGCGCCGCGGCATTAAGGAAGTGTAGCGTCCCGGAATCATGCCCAAAATTGAAGTAAACGAGGAAGTTTTTTATGCCCTGGCCGATCCGGAAGGCCGGGGCGGTTGGGATAATAAAGAGCCCGTGGAGGCCCGCCGGGCCGCGCTTGAGGAGGCCCTAAGCTGCGCCAAGGCGGAGTTGGATTCGGACCCGTGGTCTGAGGATTCGGCTTCCCTCCCTCCGGCGGAGCGGACCCTTAAAATTGAGCTGAACGATACCAACCGGCCCGATCTCTGGGCCACCGCGGGCTGCGCCCGGCAGCTCCGGCTTCACCGCGGGGGCGGTCGGCCGGAGTACCCCTTTTTCTCCTATCCCGGCAATCTCAGGGAAGCGGATCATCAGGTATTGGTGGAGGCCTCCGTCCGGGGGGTAAGGCCCTACCTCGCGGGGTTTATCGCCGCGGGGAAGGCGATCTCCGACGCATCCCTGCGGGATATGATCCAGACCCAGGAAAAGCTGGCCTGGAATTTCGGCCGAAAACGGCGGACCATTTCCATGGGGCTCTACCGGATCGCCGCCATCAAGTGGCCCATTATCTACAAGGCGGTTGATCCCGATTCGGTGTCTTTTGTGCCCCTCCAGTGGGACGTCCCCCTTACCCTGCGGGAGATCCTGAAACAGCACCCCAAGGGCAGGGAATACGGCTTTATCCAGGAACATGAACCCTTCCACCCCCTGCTGGTGGATTCTCAGGGCGCGGTGCTTTCTTACCCGCCGATCATCAACTCCGCGGACCTGGGGGCGGTTCAGGTGGGGGATACGGACCTTTTTGTGGAGCTTACCGGGACGGATCAGAGTTCGGTAACCCTGGCGGCTTCTATTATGGCCTGCGATCTTGCGGACCAGGGGTATACCATCAAACCGGTGGAGGTGGACTATGCATACGATACCCCCTTCGGCGGAAAGGTTACCACCCCCTATTATTTCCAGGAGCCGGTGTTTTGTTCCCTGGCCCGGATCGAAAAATTCCTGGGTGAAAAACTTGACGCCGGCGCCTGTACCGCCGCCCTGGAACGGATGGGCTGTAAGGCCGAGCCGGCTAAGTCCTTTGAGAAAGGCGCCGAACGGGGCGGACAGGCTGAAGTCGAGGGCGTCCGGGTCTGGCCCCCCGAATACCGGAACGACTTTCTCCACGCCGCCGATGTGGCCGAAGACGTGATGATAGGCCGGGGGCTTGGTTCCTTCAAACCGGCCCGGCCCCGGGATTTTACCGTAGGCCGCCTGACCCCCATTACCCTCTTCAGCCGGAAGGTGAAGGAGATCCTGGTGGGGATGGGGTTCCAGGAGATGATCTACAATTATCTGGGTTCCCGAAAGGATCTGGTGGAAAATATGAGGGGGGACGGATCGCGGATCATCCGGATCGCCAACCCCATGACCGAAAATTACGAATATGTCCGGGACGGCGTATTGGCGTCCCTGCTTACGAGCGAATCCGTATCGGGCCATTCGGTCTATCCCCACCGGATCTTTGAGATTGGCAAGGTTGCTTACCGGGACCCGGAGGAAAATTACGGCGCCGGTACCCGGCAATACGCGGGTTTCCTCCATGCCGACCGGGAAGCCAACTTCAATACCGCCGCGGGCCAATTGCAGACCCTTTTTTATTATCTCAGCCGGGAATACGAGGCGGACGAGGCGGCGGGAAGTTTTACCGGAAAAACCGGCGATCCCCGGTTTATCCCCGGCAGGGCTGCGGCCATCCGGTATAAGGGAAAAGCCGCGGGGGTTTTCGGGGAAGTGCATCCCGGTGTGTTGGAAAACTGGGGGATTACCGTGCCCTGTACCGCCGCCGAGATAGACCTGGACGCCCTGCTGTAAGCGCGCCGCCTTGGACTTTACAAGGCGGATTATGCTGTCCCCGCGGAACAGGGCGCGCAAGCTGCTACTCCGTGGTCAGCGTTCCGGCTGTAGCCCGAGCCGCCTACCGGCCCGGGCTGCCGAAAGGCAGAAAAGCGTAATTGGAAACTTAGAACTTGTAGCCTACACCAACTTTAACCCGGGGACCAATACTACTGAAAATATCATCGCTGTCTGCATTAAAGGGAACGAGGTCGATATTACAGAGCAATTCACCTCGAAAAAAGATAGCATATAAAATGCGTACCGGCGGCTTTTATCTTCGCCTCGTCGGAACTAAAGGTAAGAAGGCCGTTGGACAATTGGACGGTATAGGTCTCTGCCGTTTCCGAAACGTTCCAGATCGCGGTCTGGGTTATGTCGGGGGGAGTGAAATATGCTCCCTGTCTACCGAAAAACAGCAGGGCCAGCGCATATAATTTTTAATCACAAAAATCCGAAGAATTTTAACCACGAACCTCACTAACCACACGAACTTTTTGTTTGGAAATCCTGTCTTTCATCCGTGAGGTTCGTGAGGTTTCGGGCCGGAGGTCCGATGGTTCGTGGTAAATTCTAAAAAATTTCTGTCTTGGGGAGCGTATATCAGGGTCTAAAAAAGTAAACGCCGATGCCCTGATAAATTCCTGAGAAATCTTGTAATCCTTTTGTGCGTGGGATATATTAGAGGAAAGGAGCGTTTTCATGGATGCATAACTATGGTTAAAGAGGGGTAGTTATTGTGAAAAAGCAAAAAGAGATTATTTTGTATGTGGAGGATCGGGGGCTGCCCAAAAATAAGCCCGGTGCGGGGGATCGTTCTACAAAGCGCCGGAATACCTCTTCCGCCCGGGTTCCCGCAAACGCGCGGACCCAAAACCGCGTTTAACCGTACAGGTCCGCCCTAGGAGTTTGTTGCGCTTCGCGCATAAAACCGTATAAAAATTCACAAAAGTGAATTTTTATACCATTTTAACGCGCGAAGCGCAGCAAACTCCGAGCGGACTCCTTGTTGCGTCCGCTTTCTTCTCCCCAAAGGCAGACGGGCTATTCGTCAAAATCGTCGTAGTCTACGTCTTCGTCATAGTCGTAGTCATCTTCGTCCTCGTCAAATCCTTCGTCGTCGTCAAAATCATCATCATCGAAGTCATCGCTGAAGTCATCGTCCACATCGTCGAAATTATCATCCTCTTCGACATCCTCATCGTCTTCTTCATCATCATCATCAAAGAAGAAGAAGGGCGGAAACGGCTCTTCCCCATAATCAGCGTACTTACCGCTGTCAAGCAGGGGCATCAAGGTAAGCTCTTCCTGGGCATTCAAGTCCTCCGACATTATTCTGCCCTCGGCATAGCCGTTGGAAATCCGTTCAGTATTCATGGCCTCATACAGAACCATAGCATTCTCCATATTGATTAAAATATCTCTTGAAACATAAGGAGAGTTTAAACATCTGTCAACTAGTTTTTAACACGGATTGATAAATTTCTAAACTCTTTACAAAATTGTTAATATAAATATAATAATTGTCAAGTTATGAAAGAGGATCAGGGAATTTTTTTTTCCAGGGCTGGATATGCGATTGACGCCCCTTGCAAGATCAACCTGCATCTGCGTATCATGGGGAAGAGGCTCGACGGCTTCCATGACCTTGAGAGCATTTTCCTGGCTCTTGACTTTGGCGATACCCTGTTCTTCGAGCTTGGCGGAGAGGACGGTTCTTGCGATATTGAGATTCTGGACGAATCAATACCGGTGCGTATAGAGCCTGATAAGAATCTGATTGTTAAGGCGGTCTCTCTGTTCCGCTCCGTAACTGCTTTTACGCCCGGCGTGCGGATAAGGCTCCTTAAACGCATCCCTTTGGGGGGCGGACTTGGGGGCGGTTCCTCAGATGCGGCTTCTACCCTTATTGCCATGCAGAGGCTTTCTGGTGTAGAATTACCTCAGTATACATTGGACAGGATGGCGGGCGATCTTGGCAGCGATGTCCCCTTCTTCTTTAAAAGGGGGGCGGCTATTGTGCGGGGCCGCGGCGATCTATTGAAGCCGATCCCTATGCCCCGTCAACTGTGGTTTGTATTGGTATGCCCGGATTTTGCAAGCAATACCGCGGCTGCATTCCGGTTGCTGAATAGACGGCGGTATATCGAGCCGGCCAAAAGCGGCGTTTTAGAGGATGAACAGCTTGTTAAGGCTCTGGGAAATGAACCTGAGATGTGGCCTTTTGTGAATGATTTTCTGCCTGTTTTTTTAAACGCCGGGCCTCCCGATACGGCCGCGGCCTATCGGAGTATGCTGGAAGATTTAAAAAAAACAGGAGCTGTTTTTAGCGGACTGTCGGGGTCCGGTTCCGTTTGTTTCGGCGTCTTTACCGATAAAGAAACGGCGGAAATTGCGGCCGGGACTCTTGAAAGAAGGTGGAATTTTGTTCGTTTATCTTTTTTTCTTGCGTGTTAGTCAATCGGGTAGTAGAATAGAATCAGTAATTCTGGACCGATTAAAGGAGACACGCCATGGAGATTACCGATATAAGGGTCCGCAAGGTGGCCGGAGAAGGAAAGTTAAAGGCGTATGTGACGGTTACATTTGATGACTGTTTTGTTGTTCATAATGTAAAGATCATTGAAGGAAAGAGCGGTATGTTTATAGCCATGCCAAGCCGGAAAACCCGGACCGGAGAGTACAAGGATGTTGCCCATCCTATACACCCTGATTTCCGGGCCGAACTACAGAGGAAGATCCTGGAGAAATACGACTTCGGTAGTGTTGTAGATGATCCTTCGGTGGAGATTTAAGTAAAGCGCCCTTACGGTGCTATTAAAAACAGAATTTTAATTCAGGCCCTAAACGGGTTTTGGGGCCTGTAATATAATTTTGGGACGTAGGCAAGTGGTAAGCCACCGGGTTTTGGCTCCGGCATGCACAGGTTCGAACCCTGTCGTCCCAGTTATACAGACAGGAAGAAGGAATCCTAGGAGCCGCGGACACTTCGTGCCCGATGGGACTTTGGTGAATTTTTGCATGAATATGCAAAAAATCCACAAGTGCAACAGGCTGCTAGGAGCCGCGGACACTTCGTGTCCGATTGGGCTTGTGAATTTTTGCTCAGTGTGGCTTTGGCACACCTTCATGCCAAATTTCCGATTATCGAGGCCCCGCGAACCGCGAACCGGAGGTTCGATGGGAGTTTGCAAGGTATACTCGAACCTCCGGTTCGCATTCATATTATGATTATCTATACCATATTTATGCGCAAAACGCTCCAAACTCCTAAGCGAACTTGGCTATGGGTACGAAGGTTTCCGGTTTAAGGGCCGCGCCGCCGACCAGGGCGCCGTCGATATTTTCCTTTGCCATAAGAAGGGAAGCGTTTTCCGGCTTTACCGAACCGCCATACTGGATGATGATCTTTTCCGCCTCGGCAGCGCCGTAGAGTTTTCCAATTACCTTCCGTACATAGGCATGAATTGCATCGGCATCCTCCGGCGTGGCTGTTTTGCCGGTACCTATAGCCCAGACCGGCTCATAGGCAATGACGATATTCGCCAGATCCGTAGCGGCAACACCTTCAAGTCCCTTCACCGTCTGGGTCTCACATATCTGCTCGGCTTTACCGGCTTCCCGTTCTTCTAAAAGCTCGCCTATGCAAAGTATCACTTCAAGGCCGTGTTTCAGGGCCAGTTTTACCTTCCTGTTGATAAGCGCATCGTCTTCTTTGTAAACATGCCGCCTTTCACTATGTCCCAGGATCACGGTCTGAACACCTAGGTCCTTGAGTTGGAGAACCGAAACTTCCCCGGTATGGGCGCCCATCTCCTCGGCAGCCATATTCTGAGCGCCCAGGCGTATATTGGCGCCTTTGATTATAGCCCCCACCGTTTCAAGGGCGGTGAAACTCGGCGCCACAAGATACTTGTGCTTACCGTCTTTAAGCTGGGCTGCAAGGGCCTTTGCAAGCTCCGCCGCCTCAGCGCGGGTTTTGTGCATTTTCCAGTTGCCGGCTATATAGTAGTTCCGCATATTATCTCTCCTTATCCCCTACAGACTTCGATACCAGGAAGTTTCTTCCCTTCCAAAAGCTCAAGTGAAGCGCCGCCGCCGGTGGAAACATGGCTCATCTTATCGGCAAGACCGAACTTATTCACCGCGGCAACGGAATCGCCGCCGCCTACCACCGTGATAGTTCCCTTGGCGGTGGTTTCGGCCACGAGCTTTGCGAGGGTCTCGGTTCCCTTGGCAAAATTATCAAACTCAAATACGCCGACCGGCCCGTTCCATACAATGGTCTTAGCCCCGGTAAGCACTTCCTGATACCTGGCAACGGTCTTGGGGCCTACGTCAAGACCCATAAGGTTATCGGGGATGTCAATGCCGTCAACCGGAACCGGCGCTGAGGCCGCATCGAATTTCTCCGCACAGACATGATCCACCGGCAGCACTATATCGGCGCCGGCAGCCTTGGCCGCCTCGATGATCTTCTTTGCGGTATCGAGCTGATCATCTTCTATGAGGGATTTTCCTGTCTTGTACCCCTGGGCCTTTAGAAAGGTAAAGGCCATGCCTCCGCCTATAACCAGGGCGGACGCATTTTTAAGGAGGCTTTCCAGAACGGCAATCTTTGAGGAAACCTTTGCCCCGCCTATGATAGCGACAAGGGGCTTTGCCGGGCTTGTAACGATGGGTTCAAGGAACTGAACTTCCTTTTCCATCAGGAAACCGCCCACCGAAACCGGTACGAATTTGGCAATTGACGCGGTGGACGCATGATCGCGGTGGGCCGTCCCAAAGGCATCGTTGACAAATATATCGCCGTAGCCTGCAAGTTCCTTTGCCAGTTTATCACGATCCGCGGCTTCCTTTGCGGTTTCTTCCTTGTGGAAACGGGTATTCTCCAGCATGATGATAGAACCGGCAGGCTGCTCTTCTATAAAGGTTTTCTTGCCGTAGCAGGAATCTTCGCCCGCAAATACAACCGGCTTGCCGAGTTTATTGGCAAGGTATTCGGCTACCGGCTTCATCCGGTGTTTGCCCGCAATATACTTTGCCTCGTCAAAGACCTTTCCGTCTTTTTCCGCTTTATCCTTGGCCTTTTCGGCGTCTTTTTTCGGATCCCCCAGATGACTCATCAGGGTAAGGCTCTTCACGCCCTGGTCCAGTATATATTTAATGGTAGGAATGGCCGCAACAATACGGGTATCGTCCTGAACAACGCCATCTTTCATGGGTACATTGAAATCTACCCGCATAATGACCCGTTTACCTTTTAATTCAACGGATTTAACTGTCTTTATCATTGTATACCTCTGTTCATTCTTTAAGTATAAAAGAAAAACCGCAAAGTCCGCAGAACATACCGGATACACCGAGAATTGTTCTTCTCTTTGTGCGCCCCGTGCTCTCTCCGCGCGCTCTGCGGTTCCCTTCTATTCTGCAAACGATTACTTCTTGCTTGCCATATAACTTAAAAGCGCGACCACGCGGTTGGAATAGCCCCACTCATTATCATACCAGGAAACAACCTTGAAGAAACGCTTCTCGCCGGGAAGGTTATTCTGGAGGGTAGCCAGGCTGTCATAGATGGAAGAGCGGGAATCGTGCACAAAGTCGGTAGAAACCACTTCTTCGTTGCAGTAGCCAAGTATGCCTTTGAGGTAGGATTCCGAGGCGCTCTTCATAAGAGAGTCAATTTCCTCGATGGAAGTATCTCTGGCCGCGGTAAAGGTAAGATCGACAACGGAAACGGTAGGGCTTGGAACACGGAAAGACATACCGGTAAGTTTGCCTTTGGTTTCCGGAAGCACTTCGCCAACGGCCTTGGCAGCGCCGGTGGTAGACGGGATGATGTTGACCGCGGCAGCCCGGCCTCCGCGCCAGTCCTTCTTGGAAGGGCCGTCAACGGTTTTCTGGGTAGCGGTATAGGAGTGGATAGTGGTCATAAGACCCTTTTCAATGCCGATACCTTCCTTCATAAGGACATAAACCACAGGCGCAAGACAGTTGGTGGTGCAGGATGCGTTAGAAACGACATGATCAACGGAGGGATCGTACTTCTCGTGGTTCACACCAACCACAAAAGTGGGTATCTTCTTCTCTTTGCCCTTGGCAGGCGCCGAGATGATAACCTTCTTTGCCCCTGCTTCCAGGTGTCCGAAGGCTTTATCGTCGGTAAACAGGCCGGTAGACTCAATCACATATTCAATCCCCAGTTTGCCCCAGGGCAGGTTCTTGAGTTCCCTTTCAGCCATAACGCACTGAATCTCATGGCCGTTTACCACAAGGATATCATCCTCGGCCGCGTTGGCGCTCTTTTTGGTGCTGATATCTGCTTTCATTCTACCCTGGGTAGAATCGTATTTAAGCTGATAGGCAAAATACTTTGCATCAGTAACAATATCGGTTACCGCAACCACATCAATCTTATCCTTGCCGAGGAGTCCCTGACCAACGAGCGATTGAAACACAAGGCGTCCGATACGACCGAATCCGTTAATTGCAATTTTCATAAAAACCCCCAATCTAAAATAGTTTCATATTTATATAGTAGGAAAAAAAAGGAAAATAGTAAAGAGGATATTACAAAATAGACCCTGCGAATTGCACATATGAAAGTATATTCGTGTTTATTCGTATTTTAGTATAAGTTAGACAGTCCTGTCTACAGCACCGCCAGCAGTTTTACTTTTGAGTCCCCTCCGAAAACCGGGGATTCAAACGACCGGCAGTGAAGCGCCGAGCAGAAAACGGAGTATCAGCAAAAGAGTGTTCGCTAGCAGCCGCGGACACTTCGTGTCCGATTGCACTTGTGGATTTTTTGCATATATGCAAAAAATCCCGATCAATGGGCATGCTGTACTCTTCGAGTATTCGGAGTCTGTAAGGTATAAATATTCATATTTCGGAAGATACACGTTCTTCATCATTTCAGTTTTCCCAGGCCTATAATGTATGTTTCAAATGAGGTTGGACGGCAGGCTTCCGGTTTAAAAGTTTTTCCCGCGAAGAAGATTGACCGTATCCGTTTGAGGAAGTCCACGGTTTCACTGCCCTGAAAAACCTTGAGCACCAAATTGCCCCCTCTTTTAAGACCGGATTCGGCATAGGTCAGGACAGCTTCGGCCAGATCAAGGGAACGGCAGGTATCCACCTGGCGGTTCCCTGTTGTGGAAGGGGCCGCATCGCTCATCATAAGATCGAAAGGCCCCCGCAACAGAAGGGCTTCCCGTGTCTCCGTCCGGGTAATATCACCCTGAATAAAACTAAAATTATCGCCGTCAAAAAGCCCCGCATCGTACTGACGGGAAAGTTCGTTAAGATCGGCTGCGGTGAGTGTACAACGGACATGGAGTTTTCTCAGCGAATAGAGGCTCCAGCTTCCCGGTGCGGCGCCTAAATCCAGAATATGAAGGGTCCCAGAAACAGCCCGTTTGAAAAGGCCGAATTTCTCTTCTATTTCCTTTAGTTTATACACGGAACGGGCAGGATAAGCCTCTTTCCGGGCTCTATCAGCCCAATAATCCGGTTTTTGATAGTTCATTATCAAGAGAATGCCATGTATTTTACGTTAGGTAAAGACGTAATTACTCTATATTACTTAGGAGTATATTTATGTAACTACTCAGGACTGATGCGGGGATAGCGCCGCCGCTACCGTGGCGCAATCGGACACGAAGTGTCCGATTGCGCTTGTGGATTTACTCCAGGCTATCGCCATTCTATACGTGCAACATTCGGCAAGGGCCGTAAAGCCTTAAAACCAATATACTTAAACGGATGTATGTCAAGGACATTAGGATACCAGCCGTCAATTTCGGAGATGCTGATAACGTTTAAAGCAGGACTAAAAGAGATAGGAAGCACCGCCCCCCGGTCAAGCAGTAATTTTTCCGCCTTTCCCAGAATCTCCATACGCTTTTCTCCTTCCGCTGTCATGGACTCTTCAAGGAGGTTTTCGTAATCCTGGTCGTCAAAGCGGGCGTCGTTTAAATTGGAATTCCGGCGCCACATCTGGAGAAAGGTGTAGGGATCGGCAAAATCCCCTATCCAGGTTGTGGAACCTACCACATAATCACTCCGTTTAAGAGACTGAAAGTAGCCGGCATAGGAGACTATATCGATCCGTATAGGAATCCCCAGCTTTTCTTTCCATGCTACAGCCATAAGTTCCCCTATCCGCGCCGCGTCTGGAGACGGGGTCAGCCTAATAACCAGTTCGGGGATACCGCGCCCTCCCGGATAGCCCGCCTCTACCAGAAGTCTCCGAGCCTCTTCATCGTTGGATCTTTCAATGCCCTCCACTTCAGGATACCCCGGAATTGAGAATATCAAGGTTTTAGCAGGAATATAGAGGCCGTCCCTAATCTCCTCCCAGGGCAGGGCCAGGGAAAGCGCACGCCGTACCCGGTAATCATTCCAGGGGCTTAGGGCCGAACGGATAAAATAGTAATGGGTGGCAAACATAGGGTTGATAAGAATACCATCGCGGTTAATGATATTATCCAGTTCAACATCCCCCGAAATCCACTGGGATTCTCCCGAATTCCAGAGAGCCGACGCTTCTTCGGCATTGGCAAAACGGATAGTTACCTTTTTAAGCGCAACATGGGAAGCATCCCAGTACTGCTGATTCTTTACAAGCACCATCTTATCTTCATCGATTCCTTCTATATAAAATGGACCGTTAGAGACGGGAAACTGTTTGGACCAGTCTGCAACCTTCAACATGGAAGGATGTATAGGACTAAAGGAATGATGGCAGAGCATACTGGGAAAGAAGGCCGCCGGTGAGTTCAGCCGGACAGCCAAGGTTCTGTCGTCAACAGCACGGATACCAACCTTATCAGGATCAGTATCTTTTCCCAGGCGGTAGGCTTCCGCCCCCTCAATAATGTCGAAGAGGGAGGAATAAGGCGATTCCCTTGCCGGTTCCAAAAGGGAAAGCCACGAAGCTCTAAAGTCCCCGGCCCTTACAGGATCGCCATTTTGGTATTTTGCCCCTTGCCTGATAGTAAACGTCCACTGCTTTTTATCCTCCGAAAGTTCGGCCCTGCTTGCCAGCGCCCTGACAGGGGCCATACTCCGGGGATCGTAGGAGTAGAGACCTTCGTAAAGCGCGGTGTAAAGCTGCGCTTCGCTTGCAAGGAATGAGGCGCGAAAGTCAAGCTCCATCTCCCCCCTGGAAAAAGCTACGGTCAATTCATCCCTCAGTCCAACAGGTAAAGGCGGCCTTTCGGGAACCTCGGCCAAAGGTTCCGTATCTGTTCCAGGCTTAGGCTCCTCATCCGGTGAAGGCGCCAACGGAGTAGCGGCCTCTCCTTGAGGCATTTCAGTTTCTATGACCTCAGAGGCTGCGCAGGAAATTAGAAAGAGGAACACAAGAAGGCAAAAAAGAGAATTAAGAAACCTTTGTATACTAAAAAAATTTCTCAATGTCCTGATATTTCCATAAATCATATTACTGTCCTTATAAAGTAGTTCTCTAGCAACCGCGGGCACTTCGTGTCCGATTGCACTTGTGGATTTTTTGCATATTTATGCAAAAATTCACCAAAGTCCCACAGGCTGCTAGCATTAGTCCCGCCGCAAGCCTTCCCTCTCGCAAGCGGATTCTTGGGTTATGCACCCTTTGCAAACAATCAAAAACCAAGGGCCGCTATTCCTGTTCGATATTGAAACCCTTTTATTACGAAACAGGATTAACCCCCAGACGCCTTAACTGTTCCTCTTCTTCTTTCTGCGCACTGTAATCGTGCCTTTTTTGATTAGCCCTGACTATGGCGTTTTTCATAGAAGCAAGTTCCGGTTTGATACCTTTAACCCTCTCCCGCGATCCCTTCTCGACGGAGGCTTTAAAAAATTCATCCAACGCGGATAAGGTTTTATGCAGATTCTGCATATCCCGAATGGTCCTTTCCAGTATAGAAACAAGCTGTTCCTCCTGTATAGATTCAAGTTTGGCAAGAGTATTACCCCTGCTGCTCATGTTGGCGAGGATTTTGCACTTCCTGTCCATTTCCATGCGGAAATTTCTAAAATTCACCTTTTCCAGAACCGGTATCGCCTTAATCGGATCCATATATTCAACCTGATAGATCACCGGCTCAGGTTCTTTGTTCACCATCTGCTGAAAGAGCCGCTTGACTTTATCCCAAAAACCATTTTTACGGCTTTCCAGAAGCATTTCGTTTTCGTCCAGTTTAGACCCAATTTCACCCAAAGTAGTACCTATAGAACCGATAACCTGTATCCCTTCGATTAAATAAGACTTAAACGAGACCTGTTTTTTAGCGATTTTCGGCTTATTTTCTTCAACCTTTAAAGCATTAAGAAGTTTCTCCCGCAAGGCCGCGCCGCTTTTTGGGTTATCTTCCCTGATAATTTCTTCCGCCAGGTCTGGATAGAAAGCCTTGCCTGGATTAACTGCCGCAAATTTTTTCTTTATCTGCGGTACCTGGGCGGCGTCGGCAGGGGATAGACCGGCAAGCACTTCGTTCCGCAAAGTTAGCTTATAAGCCTCACGGTTAAATTCGGTAAGCGACTTGAGATACGAAAGAATAGTCTCCGTAGATTTTATCAATTTTGACAGGGATTCATTTATAACGCTCAAAGACATGGAATCGGCGCCGATTTTGAGTTGATTGGTAATATCTGCAATCGCGTGGGTATTTGGAAGTGGAGAATCCGCTATTAAATGCTGCCAGTCAATGTACTTAATAAGACCTAATATCTTTTTGATGCGTTCAAGAGTCAAAAATTCCGCGGTAAATTGATAAAAATTTACCAAAAAATCAAGCTGATTATCATAATTGGCCAGTCTAATACTCAGTTTCTCTACCCGTTCGGTCTCAGGAAAGGCGTCAGTATCGGGAATCGCTATTTCCCCTATTCTTGCCTCAGCCTTATACGGATCCTCGTTAATAAGCCCTTTCTTGAGGTACATCTTATACAGTAATCCATAGGCTGTCTGAAAAATACGAAGTTCCTCTTTCAGCTTAGGCAATTCCGATTTATCAAGCCATTCCCGCCGTGCTGCAACAGCCTGAGTAAGAACAATCTGAAATTCGTTTGATTCACCCATTATTATAAATATGCAGCATAAACAAAAAATAAGCAATGAGGTAACAAAGATAAACGTAAAGGCTGCTAGTACCTTGATTAGGCTAAATAAACTGATAAGGAATTTAACCACTGACCTCACGGACCACACAGAAAAATAGGGAAAAGCTGGAAAAATATCGGAAATAAGCTGATTTTACTTCAAGTTTACCCCTTTTTCTTCGTCTGTGAGGTCTGCGTGGTCCGTGGTTATCCTTACATTCAGCCTAATCAGGCTGCTAGTACCTTGATTAAGTCAATCTCTATGATATAAGATTGTACTACCCACAGGAGGGGGTAGTACAGATGAAAGGGAAAACATATAAGGTGCATTTAACTGCCGATGAGAAAAAGCGG
>JAISQR010000260.1 GCA_031274035.1 Treponema sp.
CGGACGGTTGGGCGGGCGTCGGATTCACCGGCACGGCGGCGGTCCGCACCGTTACCACCGGTGACTTGCCGCTCTCCTGCCCGTCCTTCACCGAAGACACCCAGAAGTAGTAGGCGGTCCCGCCGGTCATGCTGTTTACGTTCATGGAAGTCCCGGTAGTCGGATTGCCCAATGGTTTCGCGCCGGAGGGATCATTCTGGTTACTGTAATAGACCTTGTAACTGATACCGGAACCCGCGCTGTCCCAGGACAGGGACACCGAATCAGTTCCCGGCGTCCCCGCCCGGACATTCCGGGGCGCTTGCGGCGCCGTTACCACCGTTGCGGGCGCGGGCCGGGGATTAACCGGCGTTGTCCCGGCCAGATACGCGGTCCCGAAAAACTGGCTGTAGATGGCGGGTGTCTGTTTCCGGCCGCTGACCCGGACCACATCCGCGCCGGTACGGTCAAAAACATCCCGCACCGAAAGCCCGGGGGTCTTGATATTCTTGAGAAGCTGCTCGGTAAAGAGCCCGTTCCTCCCCGTGCCGTCGGCGGCGGTGGACCCCGCCGAGGTGGCGTACACGATGATACTGTCCGCGGGCTGGCCCGCCACCACCTGTAAGCCCCGGGAACCGGCCCGGGACCAGCTAAAGGGGTTGTCCCGGCAGGCGTCCAGCACCACGATATTAAGGGCGTTTTCCGCCTGGTTCAGTTCGTCAAGCACCGCCTGCATCTGCACGGCCCGCTGCCGCAGGAAGGATTCGCTTGCGATATTGACGTCCACGGGGATCAGGTAGTTCTCCCCGTTGGACTGTACCCCGTGCCCGGCGTAAAAGAAAAAGCCGTAAGATGCGGAGTTGGTACTCAGCCGGTTTTTCAAACGGACAACCGCGTTTTCCATCTGGTCCAGGCTGCCGTTCAGCACCGTATCCACCTGGAAGCCCAGGCCCTGTAAAGCGGCGGTCATATCATTGGCGTCATTCACCGGATTGTTAAGCCTGGTGATATTCGTATAAGCCCCGTTCCCAATCACTAACGCGAATTTCGCGTTTTCGGCGTACTTCTGCTGGGCCGCCAAGGTCCACAGGGGGGCAAGAGCCAAAACCGCAAAAAACAAAAACGCTTTATATGCTTTCATTCTGTTGTCCTTTCAGGGGAGTGTACCATAACCCTGTATTTTATGCTATATATTAAGAAATCGAGGGGTGTCAGTCACCATATACGCCAAAAAGGTTATCACCACTCCCCATATCCGGCGATAGTATCACGGAAGAAATAGGCGCTGTCCTTGACCGTCCTTTTTTGGGTGGCGTAATCTACATGAACAATGCCGAAACGTTTGGTATAACCCCAGGCCCATTCAAAATTATCCAGGAATGACCAGGCGTAATACCCCTTGATATTGATTCCCTTCTTGATGAGGGAGGAACAGACCGCAAGATGCTGCCGGATGTATTTGATCCGATCTCTGTCGTGTACTCTGCCGTCGCTTTCTACTTTGTCCTGCCGGGCATAACCGTTTTCGGTGATATAAATGGGGAGCGCCTCCGATACGCCAAAGGCGCCTTTTGATATTTCGGCTATCCATTTAAGCTGACGTTCAAGTCCGTAAGGAACGAGGGGCCAGCCCATGTCGCTAAAGTCCTGCCAGAAGGGCTGGGCCTTGTACCCGAATTCCGCCTTTTCATCGGCGGCTACGGCGCTTTCGTTGTAGTAATTCACTCCCAAAAAATCGATCTTTTGGGCGATAGCTTCCAAATCGCCGTCCCGGATAGGGAAGCTCAGGCCCAATTCCTTGGTTACAATTTCAGGATAGCCTTTACCCAGGCAGGGGAACATAAAAACCTCGGTCTCCAGCGCCCGTGCTGTAAGGGCTGCTTTCCGGCCGGCCGTACTGTTGACCGCGGGCCGGGGGGTGCTGGGGTTCCAAGTAATTCCGATGGGGGCCTTGAGGCCGGTTTCGCGGTATGCCTTTACCGCAAGCCCGTGGGCCAGGTTGACATGGTGTACCGCGTTAAGGGATTTCTGTAGGTCTTTTACCCCCGGCGCGTGAACGCCGAAGCGGTAACCCAAGTAGGCGATACAGAAAGGCTCGTTGATGGTGATCCATTGGTCTACACAATCCCCCAATTCCGCGAAACAGACCCGGGCGAATTCGACAAAAGCATCAACGATGGGCCGTTCCGCCCAGCCTCCCTTATCTTCAAGGCACTGGGGCATATCCCAATGGTATATGGTGGCGCAGGCCTTAATATTATACTTGTGCAGTTCTCCGCAGAGCGCCCGGTAAAAGGCTATACCCTCAAGGTTCACCTTGCCTGTTCCGGCAGGTATAACACGGGGCCAGGCAATGGAAAACCGGTAACTCTTAAAGCCCAGTTCCGCCATAAGCGCAATGTCCCCGGCATACCGGCGGTACTGATCGCAGGCCACTTCCCCGCTTTCACCGGCATAGACATTGCCGGGCTTACGGGCGAATATATCCCAGATACACTCACTCCGCCCGCCTTCATGCCCCGCGCCTTCTACCTGGTAACTGGCGGTAGCGGTTCCCCACACGAAATCATCTGGAAAATCCAATCTTTGCATGGACTTACTCCTTTATCTCAGGGTATTTAACCCCTGTAAAATTTAAGGGCAGGAAACAGACCGGGACGTGTTTACACTAATGAAATGTGATAAACAAAAACTATAAAGAGAATTTCCCAAAACTTCAGTTTTTGGGAAATCTACCTTAAATTTTTTTAGCCCCACGCCGTAAAAGATACTTGGATAAAACCGCTCAGAACTCGCTTGCGCGGCGGAGGATTCGCGGGCGTTTGCGGGGCGGGGCCTACACCATGTTACTTTAGCGGCGGAATATGCTTTCGCATACCTTTTCGGGTGTCCCTTATTCGCCTTCTGCACCTTTGGGGTTAAATTCTTTTTCCTATCTTTTCATTTAATATAAACAAACTCCGAATACTCAAAGAGTACGGCCTGCCTGCGCCGATTACAGTATCACATATATCCGATTATTTAAAGTACCGTATTTTCTTCTGGATAATATCAGCCCCGCCATTTTCCTCTTGATTTATGTTCTTCCTTTAGCTTTAATTATAATATGCCGTCAATGCTTTCGCCATATAGGCTTGCCAAGGCCCGTGATCTCTACAATATTTTCAATGTCTTTAATTCCCTTTCCTGGCAATTTCTTATTGGAAATATTATAACCATTTTTGCGATGCGATTACACGCCTCTTCAACGTATCTTGGCACCCTCAGCGCCTTGCTCTATGTGGCCTTTTTCTTCCTGCCTTTGGGAAAGGTGCTTGCAAGCCGTTTCTCCATAGTAAAGATATTCAGCTTTGCCTGGTCAGGCAGGGCTATCTGTATGATCACGCTGTTCTTTGCGCCTCTGGTTGCTACCGCGGGGCATAGGGACCTTGCCCTTGGTCTGACGGTTCTGGGGGTGCTGCTCTTCCATGTTATCCGGGGTATAGGGATGATAGGCAATAATCCGGTTTTAAGCCTTATGGCTTCCGGCCCTGATCGCGGCAGCTATATGACCCAAATTCAGATCATCAACAGCGCGGTAGGCATGTTCGCAAGTTTTGCCATCGCTATCCTGCTGGGGAGGGACCCGCCGCTCTACCTGTACTCGGTGATTGTGGCTGTCGGCATAGGCTGCGGTATTTTCAGCGGCATTTTAATGGGGAAGATACCGGAGCCTTCGGTGGATACCGGCGGAAAAAAGATAAAATTTTTCGATGTATTCAAACAGGCGCTTTCTCAAGCCAACCTCCGGCAGTTTATCGTTATCCTCTTTATTGTAGCGCTGGTTTCTGGTGTTTCGCGGGCTTTTATCGTGGTATACAGCAGGGAAGTGTTCATGCAGAGTGATGGTATGGTCTCGCTGTATACGGTTTTCGGGGGCTTGGGAAACCTGATGATCGGTATGCTCATCAAATTCCTTGTGGATAGGACCGGGGCCAAGCCTATATTCATCCTCTGTGTGTTTATGGGCTTAGTCAGCATGGTACCCATCATCTTCTTCCCCCAGTCTTTGGATAATCTCATTACCATTATCCTGTTTCTAACATTCCTGTTCTTTATGTTGAATTTTGGCTTTCTCGGCGCGGAAGGTATAGCCCAGACCTATTTCCTTGCGCTGGTGCCTTCGGAACTGATGCTGGACATGGGGATTGTTTACTTCTTTGTATTCGGCATTGCCGGTACGGGCGGTTCCTTCCTTGCCGGGCTGTTTCTGGATATTATGACCGGCCTGGGCGTTGATATAATCATTGCCTTTAGAGCGCTTTACTTGGTTCTTATAGCCCTTACCGGCCTGGTTCTTTTCTTCCAGCGGAAACTTACCCCCCTCGGGGCGCTGCCCTTCAGGGGCGCCCTTGAAGTGATTTTCTCCTTTCGGGACCTTAAAGCTATTTCTCTACTTGACAAGTTGAACAAAACCAGCGATTCCCAAGAGGAGGAAGCCCTGCTGGGCGCGTTGCACGATACCCCGTCAAGGCTCGCCACCAAGGGCCTGCTCGACAGGGCAAAATCCCCGCGCCTTGCCACACGGCTAGAGTCTCTTAGGGCTATGGAATCCCTGGAAAGCCTGACCGAAGACGCGGAAAAAGCCCTGATAGATGATATTATCCACAACCCTTTTACAACAGCCTATATTTCCGCCCGTATCCTGGGGAACCACGGGGTCTTTGCCGCCATTCCCCTGCTCCGCGAGCTTGCCGCCTCCCATGACTATATGCTTGCCGGAGAAGCGATGATCGCCCTGGCCAAGCTGGGGGATGAAGTTTTCCGCCCCCGGATCGAAGAGATAGTTCTGGGAACCGATAACCCGCGGCTTAAGATCATGGGCGTTGAAGCCTTAGGCATTTACCAATCCCCCAATTCAATTTCGGTCCTTCTCGACATACTCAGAGTAGCCGATCCTCCGCCCTATCTCCGCGACGAGGTAGTCTTGGCTATGGCAAGCATTCTGGATACCCAGAATCAGTTCTATCCTATCCTGGTACATTACCTTGAAAACGAGTCCCTGGCCCCCACTCTGGCCGCGGACGAGGTTGACGCCGCCTGCGAATTCTACAATGCTACCCTCGGCGGGGGTAAGAAAAACTGGAAGAAGCCTGGTTTCGTGCTGATAGCGCGGCAGGCTAAGGCTTTACCCGCGGCCGCAAGCGCCTTTATGGACAGGAAGGGCGCCTTGCTTTCCCAGTGGATCCTTGAGCTTCCTGATAAATTCTGTCATAGTGTAGTACAGATGGTTCTTGCCGAGGCGGTATTGGATGACGAACTGTGTTCCCACCGCCGTTTGCAGCTCCTCATTGTCCACTGGACTGCTTATAAGTTAAGGATATGGACGCAGAAACTTAAAGAGAAAGAACAGCGTGAGGTATTATAATATGGGAACTAAGCCCCGAAAGTCTGCAAGGCGGAGGAAGTCGAAAAAGAAAAGTATCGTTACGCCTGTCCTTATCTTCATGCTCCTTGTTGTATTGGGTATTTTTCTGCTTTACACCTGCCGGACACAGCAGGAAGCCGCGGAAGGGGGGCAGGGGCCTGAGCCCCAGCAGGGTATTGGCCAGCCGGATACTCAGCCGGTTAAGCCGGAAATACCCCAGGAATCTTCCTTAACCGAAACGGTAAGAATCTTCAGTTTTAATATACAGGTATTCGGCCAGTCAAAAATGGCAAAACCCGAAGTTGTCAACATTCTTACCGATATAATTTCCCGCTCGGATTTGACTGCCGTTCAGGAAGTAAGATCGGCCAATATTGAACCGGTAGAACAGTTTATGCGCTTGTTGCCCGATCATTATGCCTATGTTCTGGGGCCGAGGGAGGGCAGGACAAGTTCCAAGGAGCAGTACTGGTTTATCTATAATACCCGGAAAATGTCGGTAAAGGATTACCGTACCTGGGATGATCCCCAGGACATATTCGAGCGGAATCCCCTGGCCGTTTATTTTGAGACCCAAGGCAAGTTCGATTTTATCGTCATAAATAACCATATACAGCCTTCATCCGCCGCGGGGGAAATTGCCGCGCTGCCTGAAGTTATCGAGTATTACCGGCAGCTATGGGATGAATCTGACATTTTAATAGTGGGCGATTTCAACGCCGACGGCTCTTACTTTAACGAGAATATTCTGGAATCTATCTTTGATGAAAGCGGCTATTTCAGTATTATAAACAATGAATACGATACAACTGTCGCCGTAAGCGAGAATACTTATGACCGTTTTATTATCACCCGTTCCGCAAGGGAAGATTTTACCGGCGGCTTCGGCGTTCTCCGTTTTGATGAATTGTACGACTTCAACCAGTTTAGTATACAGCCCAGGCATGTAAGCGATCACTACCCGGTATGGGCTGAATTTTACCTGAACATGGATACGGATTAGGCGGGCGGTTTAAAAACAAACCGCCAAAGTGCCGGCTTTCTAAATATCCTCAAACCGTATCCCTTCCCCTGCCGGGATAAAGTTCCGCGCGGTCCGGCCTGTAATACGGTTTTCCCATACAGGCGGAAGCCCCGGACGCAGTACCTTTTCCGTGCGCAGTACCCCGATGGCATCCGCCGTGATAGTTTCACCCCGCGCAATGTCCCGCAGGGCATGGATAGAACGGTTGGTGCGCTCGTAGTTGGCCTTTTCCGAGGGCGCCAGACGCTTAACCCCGTTACCCAGTACAGCCTCTACCAGGGCCGATCCCCGCTCACGGGCAAGCTCCTCGATACAAGTTTCCGTGTCAGCGGCGGAAGCCCTGCGTATTGCCGCCGTCATGCGCTTAAAGTCTTGGGGCGGCAGGGCTATAGGGTCGTCAAGGCCGGGATCGCTGCGGGAAAGACAGAAGTGTTTCTCTACGGCGGCGGCCCCCATTGCAACGGCAAGGCCGGGAACCAGTTCCGGGTCCAGGCTGTGATCGGAAAGGCCCGTGCTTACACCGAAAACAGCGGAGAGGCTTTGCAGAACCATCAGATTATACTCGGTTTCCGGGGCAGGGTATGAGGTAATGCAGTGCATAAGGCAGACGGAAGGGCGGGAAGGGTCCGCCTGTTCCTCCGGTAAAGCCCATTCATCATAGACAATGGAAAGCGCGTCCTCTATATCGGAAAGCCTTGAAACCCCGGAAGAGAGCAGCAGGGGAATGCGGCAGGCGGCGGTTTTTTTAAGCAGGCGGGTATAGTTAAGTTCAGGAGAGGCTATTTTGAGCAGGGAAGGCTGTAATCGCGAGAGTTCCCGCAGGCTGCGCGGGCCGAAGGGTGTGCAGAGGAAGAGGATGCCGCGGGCTTCCGTCTGGGCCTTCATCTCCGCGTAGAAATCGGGGCCGCGTTCCAACTGTCTAAACCGCTCGTAAAGGCTGATCCTGCCGCCGGGCAGGGGAACCTCGCCGGTCCTGGGGTGGAGTATCTCGCCGGCATAGACCATCTGAAATTTGATGCAATTTGCCCCTGCTTCCGCAGCCGCTGCTATAAGCTCGCGGGCCTTTACCGGATCGCCGCCATGAGCGGTTCCAAGCTCCGCGATCACCAGTACATTGCGGGGGCTGTACACAACCCCGTTTACTTCAAAATTTTTTGTTTCAAAATTTTTCATTTTTATTTTTCCTTCTCGACATAATCTCTATTATAATGTATAATAATAATGTTATCTGTCCTAATTTAGATACAAATAGACCGTTATAGAAGAGCGGACTGTTTTTGGAAACGGTTAAATAAGGAGCCTGCTTGGAGATTTTGTTCAGTGTGCCAAGGTATACCCTCACGCAAAGATCAATCAGGACAGGTTTCCAGGTTGGATGCGTAAAATTCAATTTTATGCCCACAGCAATTTATATTATAAGGAGTTTAACATGAAAACCCTCACCTGCGATGTATGCAAACATACAATTCAGCAGCCCGTGGCAAACCGTAACTATTTTCATCTTGCCCACCGGGACCTTTGCGAATTCTGCAAAGAAGATCTTGATAGAGTATTAAAACCGGTTATCAGAACCAAACAACCCTTCGATTATGATTGGTATTATCGCTTAATGCAAGACTTCATAGAAAAGGCCATTATCAAAGGCGGCTTTGACGGCAGGAAATAAGCGGGAGGGTGCGTTTACGGCAGTATGGAGCAGGTTTGAGTAATGTGTCAGTATTATTCAAATCTGCCTTTCCCGCTCCTCGTGCGGATTTCTGCGCAGGTTGTTTTTTGCTTTAAAAGTAGTCTTTATCTCTTCAATATATTCTCAATTTATTACATTGAAATGCAAGCATACATTGACCGGGATGTCAATAGTATGATATTTTTATAAATTTATAGGGAATCCCTTTAAAATTTGACATTATAAGGAGTTATCATGTCGGGCCACAGTAAATGGGCGACTATTAAACATGCAAAGGGCGCAGCCGATGCTAAGCGCGGCCAGATGTTTACCAAGCTGATCAAGGAAATTTCTATCGCAGCCCGTATGGGCGGGGGAAACGCGGAAGGGAACCCCCGCCTGCGTACAGCGATACTAAAGGCGCGGGGCGCCAATATGCCCAAGGATAATATAGACAGGGCTATTAAGAAGGGTACGGGCGAGCTTGAGGGTGTAAACTACGAAGAGCTTACCTACGAGGCTTATGCTTCGGGCGGTGTTGCTATCCTTATTGAAGTTCTAACGGATAATAAGAACAGGGCTGCCGCGGACGTGCGGAATATCCTTACCCGTGCGGGGGGGCAGCTTGCAACGGCAGGCTCTGTCTCGCGGCTCTTCAAGCGGCAGGGGGTAATTACCCTGGATGGGGAAAAATATACCGAGGATCAGGTCATGGAGGCGGCTATAGAAGGCGGCGCCGAGGATGTGTCTCTGTCGGACGGCGTAATTGAAGTAACCTCAGCACCCGAAGACTTTGAACCGGTACTGAATACCCTGAACGGCAAGGGGTTTGAAACCTTGAACGCGGAAATCAGCATGGTGCCGGAAGCGGCGGTAAGCCTTGACAGCGAGGGGACAGGGAAGGTGGTTCGACTGATTGAGCGGCTTGAGGAAAACGACGATGTTCAGAATGTTTATTCCAACATTGACATCCCCGAGGGCTTTGAAGCTGAGTGACACGCCTAAGATACGCAGAATTATTGGAATAGATCCGGGGCTGGCATCATCAGGATGGGGCATTGTAGAGTACGAGCATCAGCGGGTTCGGTATATAGCCCACGGATGTATAGAAACAGAGGCGGGCTGCATCCATGCGGAACGCCTGTTTTTTATTTATACCCGTATAAGCGAAATTCTTGAAGCCTATAGGCCCTCGGAATCGGCCGTTGAGATACTTTACTTTGGTAAAAACGTAACCAGCGCCATAGCCGTAGCCGAAGCGAGAGGCGTGCTGTGCATGGCCCTGGCTCAGCGGGGCCTCCCCGTGTATGAGTATACCCCTAATACCATAAAACAGGCGGTGCTTGGCCGCGGCGCCGCGGATAAGCGTCAGATTCAGGAGATGGTACGCATCATACTTGGACTTGACGCGGCGCCCCGCCCCGACCATGCCGCCGACGCCTTGGGCGCGGCGGTATGCTGCGCCCATTCGGCAGGGGGTATATTTCGGGAATCCGGCGGTGTTTCCTGATTGTACCCTGTAAAGCGGCACTGTCAACAAGTTATGTACAGCACAATTTTACTTTTAGCCGCCTCGCTGACGGTATATACGCCTTCAATCGCTGCCTGAATCAAGGTGAGCTTTGCCAGTTCTTTCTTGCTCATGGTGTACTTTCTACCAAGGGGGAAACTTTTCCCTTAAAAAATAGTTAGGGCAGCTTTACGTTATCCCGCCAGAAATGTACCGGTTTCCACCCCAGAAGTTTTTTTGCCTTTTCATTGCTCAGGAGGGTACGGTAATTATCAAGGGGAGCGCGGATGTCCGCTACATCGGGAAATTCAGCTTTCATCAAATCGGCGCTTTTAATATCCATGCTGGTATCATCGGCGGCAATATTGAGGGCTACAGAATCAAGACCATCGGCCTCGATTGCTCTTTCACAGGCAGAAGCGATGTCCCTGGCATCAATATAACTCCACAATATTCCCCTCCGCTTCTTGGGGTCCCGAATAAAGCCGGGAAAGTTAAGGTATTTTTCTGTGGTAATTACATTCCCCAACCGCAGGGAGACCACTTGCATACCGGTACGGCGGTTGAACATATCCGCGGTTTTTTCCGCCACAATTTTTGAAAGCCCGTAACAATCCTCGGGAAGCTGGGGATGATCCTCGTCCATAGGTACATATTGAGGTTTTAGACCTTTCCGTGAAAAGCAGATGCCATAGGAAGATTCGCTCGAGGCAATTACCGCCTTTTTTATCCCCAGTCCAGCGGCGGCTTCCAGAATATTGTAGACCGATACTACATTGTTCCGAAAGGTTACTTCGTTAGGATGACTGTATGCCACTGGAATAGCAGCCAGATGGATCACCGCGTCAGCCCCCTGTAAAGCGCCGTAACATTCCCCCTCGTTCTGCAAATCCGCCGTAAGGTGGCGGGTTAGATTTTCCTGGGGTTTCTTGATATCAACACTTAACACCTCATATCCCCGTTCCGCAAAATGACGCACCACATAGGGGCCTAATAAACCGGAACTTCCGGTTACAACCACTTTTTTCATATATCATTCCTCCTAAACATAGCAGAATATCCTATCACTCCTATTATAACAAAAACAGAGTTTTTTGGTAACTACTCAGGCGGGGCCTGCTACCCCGCCATATTGCGGGAGTAAGAATTGAACCGCAAAGGACACAAAGGAAAAAAGATGATCGCGCAGGAACAAGAAAAAACAGCCAAAAAAGTATTGTATTGCGCCTATGAAGTCCATTCATAACAAAACAGTTGAAAGACGGGGCGCGGAGTGGGCCTGCCCTTCAATTCTTCGTGCCCGCAGACCATAGGTCTGATGTGCCC